>JAFQCY010000078.1 GCA_017399355.1 Oscillospiraceae bacterium | reverse complement strand
TTAAATGCAGTCCCTCCGTCATAGAGCGACAGGATAACAGATCTGGTCATTGTATCGCCCTGTTTCACATAGATCTTCCCGCCGACCGGCATCTGAAGATCCAGGGCAAGTTTATGTACGATATTCATGTGATTCCTCCTGCAAAGAGTTTTTGAAAGAATTCGCTGTTCGGATCATAAAGGTCCTTGTAAATATTCCGTAGTGTTCGCTGAACCGACCTGGCATTGGTAGCGACCGTGATTTCGTTTTTCTCAGGATAATACGGGTAGATCTTATCCTGAACCACCTGAACATTTGCGGAAAAGCCCTTGTTTTGATCCACCAAGCGGAGGATTGTAAACAACGGAACACCCATGTCAGGCCATTTTTCTGCGTTCAATCGATGCAAATCGATCAGATCCAATTTCCAGCTGCGCACCGGCTGAGAAGCTTCGTCCACCTTTTTCCGGGCTGCGGCCATCAATTCGGCAGCATCTTCATACCGGCTGTCCTGCCAAACCTTGCAAATGACATCCGTGGTATAGCTCAAGTTCTCAACGAAATCATATCCGTTGTTAACATCTGTGATCCTGAGACCGTCCTTTCCTACCGGAAAGAGTCGTGTATACATATCTGTAGATCTACCCTTGAATTCCGGCGCCCTGCGCAGGTTCACGGTATCCACGGCATAGGCATTGGACGGAGTGAGATCCTCGTACCAGAGCAGAGTGGCCGCTTTTTGCGAAACATCAAATCGTACAGCACAGGCGAAAGATTTTTGCACCTGCAGTGCTAAATCCAGCGGTGTGGGGCCTCGCATCTCTACAGTCTTCATATCCGAATGTGCAGCAGGAAGTTCCGTCAATGTCCAAGAATCCGGCATAAAACCGTTGATGTGGTTAAATGCCGATCTGGTCTTGGAATAGTCGATTTTAATATCCGCTTTCCAATCTCGCAGATCCAGCTGACATCCAATTTTAGCCGAAGATTTGCCGCCGGAGATGGTCTTAACCACATAAGTCTGATGCTCCGTAGTTTCCAGGACCCGATCCTCTTCATTGAGTGCAAAATATGCAGGATCAGATAACGGCAGCTCGAAATGAAGCTCATCGCATCCGTCCTGCATATGCTCGATATAGTAGTTGTCTGTGGCGATCTGCAGACCTCCTTTGATTTGCAGCATATACGCACCTCCTCAAAGGAAAGTCGGTGTATAGGTCACCGAAGCAGATTTCATACTTACCACTACACCTTCAACACTCAGGGAAATGACATTATCCCCGGGTACCAGGAATGGGAAGTCTGTCCAGCTCAGCTTTTCAGCCACATTTTCACCGGCCATGGTAAACGTCTTGTTCACGCCGTCGATAACCAGATCTCCGGTCATCATCTCACCAAAGCTGTACCGAAGGCCGTTCAGTTCCACAAGTATATTGGAAGCGCCTCCCATCTGATCGTAGAGGATCCGAATCACGCAATCTGTTCTTGCAACATTGCTCTGGCAGAAGATCACCGCATCATTGGGGATCACAGCTGCCGTGATCTCGCTGCCCCGATGCCTGGTGACGTAGAACTCATATTCGATAGTGGTAATCAGTTCCGACTGTGTGGAAGGATCCCCGATCTTAGCCAGGACTGCCCTGTACCAGAATCCATCATCGATGTCGATAACCACCGGCTCTCCGCCGAGAAAGAGCGCATCAAAGGCCGACTGATGCATAGTCCTGTCATAATTTGAGCCGAAAAAATCGATGGCGCAGCGGAGCTTACGCAATCCCCTACGATTATGCAGCAGCTGCAGCGACGAGCGGTTGACGCCCTGGAAAACACCCATATCCACCGCACAGGCGGAGATCACAGGATAGCTGAGCATTTTCGCTCCGAACTGTTTTAAATTCATACCGTTCACCGTGGCCATTACATCACCTCAAATTCCATTTCTTCGCCCATATATACAGCGGTAGCCCTGGCAATTTCTCTGCCGTCAACCTGTACAGGGACATCGATCACGGCACGGATCTGCACTGCACCGCCTCCTGCGATGGCGGGGGCACCTGCTCCAACATAACGCATCTGCGGAGCGGAAGGGTATACAGCGCCCAAAGCCTGCCTGGTTTCATCGGCAGTAAGCACACGCTCACCACCTCGGAAAAAGACCAGCTCCGGCCCGTCTTCGCCCACGATCGCATAACCGGCAGCTGCCGAAGCCGTACCGGATGCATATGCGTGCTGCACCACTTCGTTTCCGGGAAGTCTGCTTCCGCCCACACCGTATGCTCCGCCATTAGGTGGCACAAACTGCTCCCACGCCTGTTGGAATAGGGGCAAGCCCTCCAGAAGGCCTTCCGTCATAGCGTTGGACATATCCAAGCCTACGCTGGCAGCCAATTCCACCAATTTGTCGCCTTCTTCGATGACCGTTTCATCATATTCGGCCAGGGACTCCGACAAGGTATCTTTGCCTTCGCTAACACCGACCCAGCTGTCATTCAGTTCTTTGATTTTTTCATTGATGTCAACATTGGCATCATTGGCCGCTTCTACAATACCGGCAAGGATCGCCGCACTTTCCTGGCTTCCATCGCTAAGCGCCTGAATAATTTCCTCATTGAGTCCCAGTGTCCGGGCAATTTCGAGGTTTTTGTTGTAATTGGCAAAATAAGTGATCTGGCTGTTCAGCGCAGAAATGATATCATCAATCGATTTTTTCGCTTTATTATCAACTTCAGACCACTTTCCGATCTGCTGATCCAAACTGTCTCTGACAGTTTCCTTCGCCGTTTCATAGGCTTCAGATAAGCGTTCAACACCTTCTTGCCAGGTATCGATGGGAGAAATAATCTCTTCAACAACTTCATCCGGGACGATCGCTGCACCGTATGTTTCCTGGATAATCCCATAGACATACTCAGTCTGCCCTTCCAGATCTTGTAAATCACTCTCTGCCTGATCATACAGATTCTTAGCGGTTTCATAAGAATCATGTGCAGTATTGATTAAGTTCCTAAAATATGTTGCAGGAATTGCGTTGCCACCTTCTCCCGCTCGTTCCCCATCAAATACCTCTTGCTGAGAAAGGCCCGGTGCCCACTCTTTAGAATACCTTCCAGCGGCATCCCAATACGCTTGGTATGCTAAATCATACTCATCTTTCGCCACTTTTGCCGCATACTGCAGTTCATATTGCTGCCCAATCAGTTGCTTATAGTAATCGAGGGCCGCTTCTCGTTGAGCGCTTTGGAAGCTGGCATCACTGAAAGCCTGAATACTCTCTGTCGAGAGATTGATCTTACCGGTTAACTCATCGTACTGGATTCCAAGCTCCGGCAGCTGCTCATTCAGAAGATCGATGATGGCGCACAGCTCCTGCTTTGCTTCTGCAGAAAGAATCTCTTCATTCCGCAGTTCATCCATCCGGTCAATCAGCGCATCGGTCTTTTGCTTTTCCATATCCAGAGATGAAAAACTGTTATCGATTTCATCAGACAAAGCACTAAATGCCTCATGGGTTGAATTCAACTCTTCTTTCAGTTCCTCTACTGTACGCTTATTGTTCTCGAAAGCCTCGGTTGCATCATCCAGCCGCTGTTTCAATACCTGTGCTTCTGCCGATGTCTCGCCCTGAGCTTCGCAGACCTGCTCGTATTCAGCCTTCAGTTCCTCCAGCTCAGATCTCTGCTGCTCGGAAACCGCTGTAAGCTGTTCTGTTTCCTCTATTGCAGCCTGTGTTGTGGCGATGTATGTACCAATAGCAACACCCAGGGAGATCACAGCCGTGACTGCAAGCAATATCGGGTTGGAATTCATAACTGTGGTAAGTGCGGTTGTTGCAGCTGTAGCAATCTTCGCTCCTACCGTATAAACCGTTAATGCAACCGCAAAAGCACCAACGCCGATAGTGATCGCCGTCAGCGCCCTAACAACCGCCGGATGCTTGTTGGCAAAATCGGTCACTTTTTCTACCACAGAGATCAGCGACAACTTTGCCTGATCCAAAGCCGGATTGACACTGCTTCCAACAGCAATGCCCAAATTGGTCATAGAGTTGGTAAATTTCTTGTTGATGAACTCAGAGGTGTTGGTCATGGTCTCATAGGCAGCTTCGGTCGTGCCGGTGGTGCCTGCCATCTCCTCATTCATCTGTGCCAGGACGAGATTAAAGTCTTCCACACCCTGGGTCATAATTGCATTAGATGCCTTACCGGCCTCCTGGGAACCCCACAGACCCATAAGAGCTTCCGCATTCCCGTCTACGCTGTCTGCCAGAACCTCCAGCACATCACCCAGAGACCAGCCCTGTTCCATCAGTTGGCCGAAGGACATCCCTGTTTTTTCCTGGATGATCTTGCCCACTTCGCTGCTGGCATTGCCAAGCTCATTGAGCATACCGGAAAGATAGGTGGTGGCCTCAGCGGTATCAATACCGCCTCTGGTCAATTCCACATAGGCCGAAGCCAGATTCTGCATATTGACGCCGTAAGCAGAGCCGGTAGAGATCGCCTTTCCCATAGAGGAGGCCAGCGCATCCACGGTGGTTTTACCGAGATTCTGGGTGGTGATCAGCACATTGGAAATGCCTCCCACATAGGAGGCCTCCAACCCGTAGGCGTTCAGCACGGTGGTCATAACGTCAGTAGCATTTGCCAGATCCGTAAAGCCGGCGACCGCCAGACGGTTTGCCTGATCCACAAACTCCACCGCATCTTCAGTAGCCACAGAGCCGGAGATAGCATTATAGACCGCATCGGAGACATCAGTAGCAGCCATTGCGGAACTACCGGAGAGTGCCATAATATCGTCACTCATCTCACTAACGCTGACCTTGGTCTGATCCATAATGGTCTGCGTTTTAGCGAAAGCCGCATCAAAATCCGTAGCGCAGGAGACCGCTGCAGCACCTGCTGCAAGAAGCGTACCGGCGACAACTGCCGCACCCTTAGCCAAAGAACCGACTGCTTCTGCTGACTTTTCCGCCTGATCGCCTGCATCCTCCGCAGCCTTCCCGAAATCATCAACGTTCTCTCCGGCACTATCCATCTGCTTTCCGGATTTTTCCGCAGCATCGCCGAGTTCTTCCACGCTCTTGGCCGCATCGGTCAATTCTCGGGCAGCATCCCCGGTGCTTTCCTCCACCTTCTCCAGTTCATCTTTTACGTTTTCCAGGCCTTTTTTCGCATCCTGATCATCTGCCACAATCTCGATCACGACAGATCCATCCGCCTTCGCTGACATTCGTTTCCACCTCTCTTCTAACGTGCATCTTCTGGGGAAATATGATCGTTACCACTCCCCACGAGCCTGCTTCAGGAGCATCTCGTTGTATTCCTCCAGGCTTTGCGGACGGCGCACCGGCCTGCCGTCAGGCCCCAGCGCATATTCCATTTGCAGCTTACGATATCGCCCACGCAGCCGTTTACTTTCAATTTCATTCAGGTCACAGTTACGGTACTGGACCTTCTCAGTAAAACTGTGAGACAGCAAACCGCTCAGCAGAGCGGAAAACCGCCACCAGTGCATTTTTTCGGTTGTCAGATCAATGCCGTATTCCCGCTGGAAGTCGGCAATGATGTTCTCGCCATCGGTAAAGAAATCGTACGCAGGCGCTTTGTTTCCGCTCTGCTTTTCCGGTTCCTTTCCGCAGCGATAGAAATCATAAATGGCAGCCTGAGCCGCTGAGATATCGTCAGGCTGCTCTCCGGGAAACCACAGGTCAAACATTTCCCCCACGGTCATTTCCGTCCCGGAGATCAATCTTTCGCAAAAGGCGATGCCCACCCGAAAATCAGTGTTGATCGGATAGGCATCGCCGTGAATTACCACCCTGTCGGGTGGATCCCAAGCCCCCGTCAGCGGGCAGGGGCGCCCAGGTTTTTTGCTTTCTGCTCCCGGTAGCGGTTCACGATGTGATTCCACAGCTCCATGCAGGCGAAAGAATCACGCTCCGGCGCACGGGAGAGGAGCTTTTCGGTCTTATCTTCGCCGATCAGGAGAGCCAGAGCAGCGGCATACTTCTCCGTGCGGCCGTCTACGGTGCCACTCTTATCCGCCTGGGCAATGAGTTTACCGCTTTCCAGGATCTTCTTGTCCATCTCATCGGAGATAAAAGCGGTGATCACCACAGGATCCTCGTCAAAGAATTCCATCCGCACCGCCCGATCGGAGTATGCAAAACGCTTCATCTACGTCTCCTCCTTAGGCCGCAGCCTCGGCATAAGTGTACTCATTGGGAGTACCGGCCACGTTCATGGCGACATCGATATCGCCGGGATCACCGGCAGCACCGGCGCCGTCCTTGTTGACCACGATGGTCACAGTGCCGCTTTCGCCCTTCATGGTGCCGGGATCGAAGTAGACATACTTGCGCTGCACCTCAGTGCCGACACCGTACTTGATCTTGTGGCTGCAGATAAAATCGTGGTAGGGATCACCACGCAGCAGCTGACCGGTGACGCTGAAGGAGCGCTTGGTGCTGGACTTGATGGTCACAGAGCCTTCACCGATGTACTCCTTGTCCGTAGTCTTTCCGGTGAGAGATGCTCCCACGTTTTCGATGTGGTTAGCAACCACGACATAATCCTTCTCTTCAGCGTCACCGTCCTCGGAGCAGTCCACCGCCAGAACCATCTGACGACCGGTACGCTCACCGGTTGCGCTGAACTGATTGGCCTGCTTTGCAACAGCCATATATTCTGCCAGAGTCATAATGTTACCTCCTGTAAATAAATCAGTTGTAATTGCATTTGATACTGCGCCGTCCCGTCCTCATCCACGTAGACCGGCGCACCGGAGGAGAACACGGTCAGCTCCCGTGCTCTCCGATTATCCCCCAAATCAGGGAGAACAGAAAACTGCTCCTGCCGCAGCAGCCAGTTTTCCAGGTCTTCGAAAATGGCGGCATTTTCTGCCTGTACCGCCAGATCGGTGCCGTAAAATCGCCGACCGGCGAAAGTAAACAGCTTGCGCCGCACAGAAGAGCCGTCCAGGTATCTGCGGATCACCGTCTCTGCCGCTTCATTGTAGAGGCAAAAACTGCCCTCCTCCGTGGCCAGGCAGTCCAGATCGATCCGTTCCTCTACCAGCCTGGGAAAGCGCTGCAGATAAGCCGCCATATGTTGGATTACCGTCATTTTACCTCCTTGCTGACATAAGCCGCCACATCCGATGCAAGTGCCTCTTTGTGGTTTTTCAGCATTTGCTTATCCCACTGAGCTCCACCCTGCCTGTGCTGTAACGTCCGGCCATTGTACCGCTTGCCGCCTTTTTTGGCCATAGAGCGCCAGCCCTTCGGTGTCAGCACATTTGGGCCCATAACTTTGCCTGTGTACTGATAATGCGCATAGGGCTGCGGATAGATCACCTGCGTCCCGCCAGGGGAGATTCCGGCAGTGTTCCGCAGCGTCCCCTGCCGCATGGGGACATAGGGAGCGCTGCGCACGATTACCCTGGATACCAGGTATTTTCGTGCTTTGTCGCTGTCCCCCAGTCCCCTGCTGCGCAGGATCTTCCCCACATCGATCTGCGATGTGACCTTAATCTTCATTTTTCAGCACCACATGGGGGAGAAAGCGCCCACGGCGATTGTCCCCCAACTGACCGATCCGGAACCATTCAAAGCCCTCCAGGCTCTTGGGGCTCTCGTAGAAGGGCAGAATCCCTCTCACTACCAGATCCCCCGGCCTGGGCAGCACATCCGGTACCTTGCTTCCGGGGATCCGAACAGAATAGCTGTGATTCGGTGCAGCGCCGTTGGGCTCGGAGGGCTTATCTCCCCGCTTCCCGAACCAGCTCACGCCAACGATCACCCGGCAGGAATAGCTGTCTCCCGTTTTCTCCCTGAGGTGTCGGACGATAGTCACAGTCTCCCCTGCTCCCAGCATCACAGACACCCCCGATACAGCAGCCCCGTCCAGGCCAGATATGTCTGTGCCACGCTGTAGAAGCGTTTTTCATCGCTCTGCTGCGTTTTGGCGGCATAGGTAACCGAGATCCCATCATTGCTTTCCGCTTGGATCTCGCCGCCGTTTTCCGCCGAATACATCGCATCCACGAGAGCGCACTGAGCCATTTTTACACTTTCCTGAACGCTCTCAGGAAGTGCCCTGCAACTCTTTCCCAGGGTAATGGCGGCAAGGTAGGCGGAAGCTCTGCCGGACAGGCGCCCGAAGTCCTCTACGCTCAGCTTGCCGCCGAAAGAGTTCTTATAAAAATCATAGCCGGGCATAGCTTCCACCTCCTTGGAGAAATCAGCCGTTCTTGATCAGGATGACATCCTGATCCACAGCTGCACCGGCAACGGTCACGCTCTGCTGTACAGTGGAATAGCCACGAGCCTTGGCGACCACGTTGTAGTTACCGGCAGGCAGATGGAAGACTGCGGTGCCCTCAGCAGAGGTCTTCAGACGGGTGCCGTTCACCTCGACTGCAGCGCCGGAGACGGCATTACCCTCGCCGTCCTTCACGGTGAAGGTAACATCCTGGGTAATCATAGCAACGGCAGGCTCCAGGTAGGCGAATGCGCAGGCGGTACGATCGGAGTCCATGCGGGTAGCGGGATTGGGCAGAGCCCAACCAATGCGGAAGACCACACGGAGAGCGATCATATCCTGTTGTGCCAGGTTGTAGATGATTTCCTTGGTGTTGGGATCCTGAATGACACCCTGATCCAGGATCTTAACGGTGATGTCCTGGCGAATGGCATAGACAGCCTGGGAGAAGTCACCCACGATCAGCTGAGCCTTCGTCGTATCGAAAGCGCCGTTCTGGGGGAAGTACATGGGAGCGCCGTCCAGAGCATACGGAGTGGCACCCTGCATATCGGTCTTGAAAATGGGATGACCATCCTGACCACGAAGGCCACGGAGCTTGGCTCTCATGCCCATGGCACCCAGAGCTGCGTTGACCATGCGACCGCTGGCCTCCACACGGGAGATCACGCCGTTCTCGCCCAGGAGCAGATCGTAGTAGTCAGGATCAGCGCCAACGGGGACATTGTTGCCGGCCTGACGGGCAGTGTTCAGGATGTCCATGCGCCAGGATGCGGGCTTGTTGTCGCCGAAGATGATGGCAGAGTCTACACGCTGACCGATGGCTTCCAGGATACGGGGCTGCACCTCAGCCATGATGTCGATCTCGGCATCATCCAGTACAGCTTCGGAAATGGGGACAATGACCGCCAGCTCTTCGGCGGTGAGATAGACATTATCCCAGGCCTGCGCAGTCGTCTGCTTCATGCCGGTGTCGCCGTTGACCCAGTAGGCCATGGGCAGCATATCCAGCACCTTCATACGAGTCTGACGGCTCGTCATGTTGGGCAGCTTACGGGCAAGCTGCATAAAGATGGACGTCTTGGGGGTGTCCTGCAGGATGGCAGCAACTACCTGCTCCTGGATCAGGGCTTCGGCATCGCTGCGGGAAATGATGTTGTTGGGCATAGTTAATTACCTCCTCTGAAGAATGAACGCAAAGCGTTATTTGCGGCGTCTTTCTTGTCGGGGGCGCCTTCCCCGTTGTTTTGATGGCTCAGGCCGGTCTTGACCTTGGTAGGTGTAGCGTCCGGCTGGAACAGGAAAGCGGTCTCGTTGTCCTTTTTGAGATCCTCCAGCTGCTTCTCCAGGCCGATCAGCTCGCCTCCGGCAAGCTTCAGCTTGTCCCGGTCAATGAGAGCGGCAACCGCTTTGGTATTTCTGGGCTTGGCAGCGGCGATGCCCTTCTCCAGAGCAAACGCAAACTGCTGTTCCTCCAGCTGTTTACGGTCAGCCTCTACCTGGGTCTTCCAGTTGGGATCGTAGCCTTCCAGTTTCTTGTTGGCCTCGCCCAGCTGCCCGGTTAAGGTCGAGATCTGGCCGTTCAAACCGTCCACATCCGCCTTGGGTACATAAGCACCACCGGCAGCGTTGACGATATCGAAGCCCTTGCCCTTAGCGGCAGTAGCCAACTGATCATAAGTCAGCGCTCCACCGTTGAACAGTTCCTTCAAAAAATCCATATTTTACCTCCTTTGTTCAAAATTAACTATGAAAAAAGCACGATGCCTTCACACCGTGCTTTCATCAACAAATATTCAATTCAGGCATAGAAAAACCACCACATCGCAACCGATCTGGTGGTTTTTGCTTCACTTTGAAACAAGATATCGCTTCGTATGTTTCGTCTGCTCAAACATCAGACGTCCATTCTTTTTCTTGACGATCAGTGTAACAGGGGCAGGAGTTTCGTCTTGCAGACCATTTTTTCCTTTTTGGGGATCAATATGCTGTAGCATAAGCACATTAGGACCCCAGCACTTTCCAGACTTTTCTACCTTCGAAAAGTCCAGGCCATTATCCTTGCAATATTCATGTATTTCTTTGCCCCAAGCAGTGAACAGTTTACACATATGGCTCAGTCCTTTCAAAGAGGATAAAACTACCGGAAGAATTATAAATTGCTGAACTATCCTGATTAAAGCAATTCAGTATCGCATAGTCGCCATCTGACGGCTGCAAGCAGTTGAAATCTACACCGGGATGGGTATGACCACTCCAAGTATATCCTTGCCGTCCCAAGTCATACGCCTCTTGGGGTGTTATTTCAACCATTGCGCTATTGCCACGTACAATTAGCCTATCACCTGCTTTGGTAAACAGCGCAAATTCATCACCGGTTTTCGCCGTGAGCGTTGCCAAGTCAGCCAAGTTCACTTCGCTTTTCTTGACAATTATGCGGCTGTTGTAATTCGGCAGGGCATCCAATAGCTTCTGCTGACGATTATTGAGCGAAACATCAAAATGCAATACTGCATTAGGGTTTCCTTTGCCCGTATGTCGCTGTTCAATTGGACTGTCGATACTCTTTATGTACACAGAACCACTTCCTGAGCCCATTATACCAGACTTTTGTGATTTTGCAACAGAAATTTGTTCCCTCTCATACTGTCTTGGCAAGCCTGTCTTATCCAGGAAATCATCCTGAGTTTCTTCCCAGTATTTCAGCTTCGCAGCCGCCTCCGAGGTATCCAGCCCTGCTGCCTCCATGGCCGCATATTCCCGCTGCCACCTGCGGATCTGCCGCTCATTATTGCGCTGAATCTGCGATGCCTCATATTCCGTCAACTTCTGACCGTTGTACTCATACTTCGGATCATCCAGCTTCTTCAGTTCCTCCTCCGACCACACCGGAGGGCTTCCTTCGATATATGGGCCGAATGTATGCCGGCAGTTTGCACCGCAAAGACCATCCACACGACCATACCCGGTGGCAGCTCTGAAGTCCGGATATTTCGGATGCGTCCCCGATCGGGAGAAAATGCGACCTTGCCATACAGCGTGCTCCGGTCTGGCACCTGCATGGGCAGATACTTCCACCAGATCACAGTCCAGCTCATCGGCAAGCTCCTCCTGCAGCTGCGCCGAGGTCTGATTTACGCCCGTAACAACCGCTCTGCGAACAGCTGTCTCCAGGCTATCCGTCCGCCCTGAGGGATAGCGGATCGCCTGAATCCCCTTCTGAGTGAGATCCTTAATTGCGCTCCGGATTGCCGTCTCCGAGTCGAAAGCGCCGCTATATACCTTCAGCCAGGCGCCGTCCAGCGCATTCTCAAACTGCTGCGCTGCCGTCCGAGCTGTGGTCTTGCAGAGGTTCCGCATAGTCTGCGCCGTAGCTTTATATCCCGCATTCAGGATCTGCCGCAAAATACCGTTATCTCCGATCGAGGGCACCGTGTGCCCGGCCGCTTCATAGATCGCCGTATCACCCCGCAGAGATGTGCCGCAGGCCTCCTGCATCATTTGCCGCAGTTCTTCCTCCGATCGTCTGGTCAGCTTAGCAAGCGCAGTAAGAATTTCATCCTGCATCACACCTGCTTCACGGAGCTTCTGGCGCTGATATTCGGCGCTGGGAACGTAGTAGTCATACTTGACGATCTTCCGTGCCATATCCACCAGAATCTGTCTCTCAGCAGCATAAAACAGCTTCAGAATCGCCTCCGGCAAAGAAGCGAGGAATTCGGGATTCAGCATATTACATCAAGCTCAGCTCCGGCTCGGCTTCCACCATCGCTTTAGCTGTAGCTTCGTCCTCTCCGTAGAATTTCGCACGGTATTCCCATTTCTGGCGGACGCCCTCCCGGATCTCCTGGAGGAAAAGCATCTTCTCGGCATCGGTATCCGTGATAATCGAGTCATCGAAGGAGATGGTTACGGTTACCTCTCCGATGCCCAGCAGTTCCGCAATGCTTCGAATCAGTTCGGTCAGCGCATTTCCGATCGGTTTTTCGTGCTTTTTCAGATTGCGGTAAAGATCAGAATTGGAGCTGATGACTTCGGTAGCGGTCTTGACCTGCCCGTCTCTGAATACATAGCGCCGACCACCGCTGCCGGTCTTCCAGGAAACCAGGTTCAGCATGGTTTGCACCCCGGCCTCATGAGCCTCTGCCCGGATTTCCATGTTGTGCTCCTGGATCTTCTTCTCGTTGACATCCTCCTGAGGCACAGCATAGAACTCCGTATCGTTATCGTCAAAGATCGGCGTCATCACGCCGTCCTCTTCCATCATGATCCTGGCCATAGACACCGGCACCGTGATCCGCTTCTTGCCGAGGCGGAACTCATTGCAGTAGCTGTCATAGACTAAATCGGCGCTCTCCAGCTGATCCAGAGCATTTGCATAGATCGAAATGCCCATGGGAGTGTCCGGATCGATATTGTTGGCGATATTTGGGGTAAGAATCTGGAAATGCGGCTGACTGGAGTTTGTTTGGATCTCCGGCAGAACCCCCTCCGGCAAGCTTACCTCAAACAGAGTATTGCTGTTCAGATCGAACAGATGGTTCTCGATCACATACTGTCCGTTTTCCAGGCGGTGAATGTTGAGATATACCTGCTTTTTCTTCCCACGGACTCGAACGCTGCCGAATGCGCACTCAGATACCCTGCCGTTGTCCCAGGCGATGGGGTAGATCATACCGGCACGGATGTAGTCGATCTTAACCTCATCTCCGTCCAGATACTCCACCATTGCTCCTGTGCCAAGAGCGAAGGCCAGCTCGACCAGCTGATTCGCTCGTGCCTCGAACTGATTAGCTTCCAGAACCGCAAATATCTTCTCCTTGGCAGCATCCTCGGCAATGCCGATCGTCAGCTTCTCATTTAGGAGCAGGTTCGCCCAATCTTCAGACACGGTCTTTGCCAGGCCGAGAGATTTGCGGGTACGGCGCAGCTTCTTTTTGCCGTTGTACTGTGTGTAGTTATGCACAGAGGGCACCTTGCCCTCATACCACGTTTTCCAGAGTTCAATGAAGCTGTAGTAATTATCCTGAACGCAATCAAAGCCTCTTCCGATCAGGTATTGTGTGATGGCCTTCAAGCCCTCACCTCCTCAGGTAAAAAATATCTTTCATCAGCGCCTCGACTGAATACTCAAAAGAGTCCAGGGAGTCGATGTTTGTTGTGCCATCGTCCAAACGCACATCTTCTGTGCGGATCTTGCTGTCATAAACCGCCTCACGCAGAGCTTTGGCAGTCTGCTTGCAGGAGCTGTGCACCAATAAACGTCCCTGCGCAAACATACTGTTTGTGAATACAATGCGTTCGTTAATCGGTTCCTTAATGGCGTTGCGCACGTTGATCCCCAGCCCAGCTTTGGCTACCGCCAGCCGAAGTCCCTGGATAAGCGTCTGCTCTGCGCTATCACAATAGGCTTCGTACACTCGGAACTGCTGTTTTGCCTGCCGTACAAACGCTACAAAGGCCTCCTCCAGTTCCAGCGGAGACAGCGCTTTCCCGTCCTTGTTGCAATGGTAATACTCCGACAGAATCACCGTCTTCTCATATCCCGGTGTGAAGCCCGTCAATGTGAATGAATGGGCGGATCCTGTGCCGCCGAAGTCTACACCAATCACAGCGTGCTGGATTGCAGGGATCTGTGTAATCTCGTAGGTCTGTGGATGATTCGCATAATCGGGGTAAACAAGGCCATCGGTCAATGCCCATTCACCCAAGATAAAACGGCGATAAAACACGCCGGTAAAAGCGGTTTCGTACCACGCTCTGATCTCCGGATCCAGAGAAAGATTGTCCTCCATCATGAAGTGAAGATGGTAGACTTTCTTAGATTCTGCCTGATCGATGAGATCAGTCTTAACAAAATGAGACGGTTTCTCTGGGTTACAGTTGAACCACAAGCGACTACCGGCAACAGAGCACCTGCCCATGGCCTGCTCCACAAAAGAGCGAGGCATCAGCGCCACCTCATCGAGTAAAGCGCCGGCAGCTGTCAAGCCCTGGAGTCTGTCCTGGCTGCGTTCATTGTGCGCATCGTAGAGGTAGTATACATTTCCGCCAACCTCAATCCTGGCCTCATCACCGGAACTCACATAGTGATACGGCACACCCCAGGCCGTCAGGATCTCCAATGTTGGCTTAATCACATTCTTTTTCAGAGCGCCGACTGTTTTTCCGGCCAGAATAAAAGCAGCTCCATTCCTGAAGCTGTTCAGCGACCACAGGAAAAAGCCGCAGATCATTGCAATTGTCTTGCCGGATCTGATCGCCCCGTCTGCAATTACAATCTTTCGATCACTGACAGGAGACTCCGGATGCCACCAGTAAATCAGCTTCTTCTGCTTTCTTGAAAACGGTTTGAACTCAAATTTACGGCTCTTCATCGTACAGTTCTCCGATCACTTCGGCACTCGGCTTGGTTGCATCCAGGAAGCTCTGAATCGCTGTCTGATTAGTCTCCTGCCGATCTTCCTTGAACATACCGAGATGCTTTCCGATCAGTTCCAGCGCTCGAAGTTTATCATATGTCTTTACTTCGATCCCGTTTTTGCCCTTCTTAATCGCAGCAACCGCCGCCCTTTTCTCCGGAGGAAGCTCATCGGTCGGAACAAAGGAAACCCTGTTTCGCTTTCCCAATGTCGCAAAGTCCGAACCGTTGGCCATAGCGATCTTCATCAGCTCCGTAAGCACAAAATCCTGGGTGATCTCCGTCCTTCGGATCTGCGCTTTCTGCCGCTTTTTGATCTCTGCCGCAATATCAGGTTTAGTCAAGTTTTCAGCGCCGATCACTCTCGCCGTTTTCTCTGAATATCCCGCTCTAATCGCCGCCTGAGTTGCGTTTAAATCAACAAGATATTCCTCAACAAATCGCCGCTGTCTGTCGTTCAGCTTTTGCCGTGCCATTTCACCACCTACAATGCAAAAGACCCCGCCGAACTTCAGCGAGGTCTCTGCGCTATTTTCATGTTGCTATTGTAACACAGATTTTCGAGAAAAGTGTCCGCAATTTTTCCGCATTTTTTATTTTGCACCGTTGTACACGGTGGAAAACTTATCCAACGCATCATTGCGAATACCGTAGATTTTCGTACGCTCGTACCCAAGTTCTACACAAAGCCGATCAACAGCTCCCGGCTGCTGCTGTATGTCCATAAGCTCTATCACTCTGCGTTCCTTCTCACTTAAGTAAGATAGTGCTCTTTCAATGCAAGCGATGTCTGCTTTTGTAACTTCCAACTCGTTCTTTAGTCTGTCACACTCTGCGATAATAGAGACATCTCTTTCCTGTCGTGTATTTACTCCACTGCTACTTACTGCGGCACTTTCTGTCGAGGCCGAATGGATCGCCGTCAATCTCGCTCTCTCTGCAGCAATTCTCTCTGGCAAGCTCACAAGCTTTGCTTTCAAGATCGGATATTCCCCAAGAACACCCTTCGTAATTGCTCGATACGCTTTCGCTCTGTCAAACATCTAACCACCTACCTTCTTCTTGGCATCACACTTCCACGCCCAGCAGATCAAACAGCGTGATCACATCGCCGTCATTGGCCTCATACTCCTGCAGGTACCCAACCGCATCCCGGAAGTAGTCATTGTTCAGCTCAATGGTGTAGCCCTTCCGCCCGGCCTTAATCGCCTCCAGCGCCACCGTACCAAGCCCACCAAAGGGATCCAGCACAAGTTCCCCCGGATTGGAATAGCGGTTGATCAGCCGATCCACGATATCCAGCTGCAAGGGACATACGTGCATCACCCGCTTGTTCTGGGTCTGGTTGGTGTTCAACGTGCGCATCCGGTTGATGTCGTCCCAGACCTGATCTGTCCAGCTCCCCGGTGCTACCACCATGAAGGTCGCAGGCAGCCGATCTTCCTGATCCAGCTGTTTTGCCAGGGCAACGTGCTCCTCATAGCTGTACACAGCGTCCCGGCTGAACTTCCGATATGCCGCCTGCAGCTTGGACACATCCATTTTCAGCAGCTCCTCTTTCCCCATCAGCCGGTCGCCGGAAGATCTCCAGAATCCGTGGGCATCCAGCTGCCACTGCGCCCTGGTGTACTCCTCTTTGGTCTTGGTGACTGGCTCATCGGCATAGGCCTTGGAGCGGTCGGTGGGCAACTTGCGGAAGAGCAGAATGTACTCGGGGCAGCCCACGCCCATTTTACTGCCGTCCTTGCACTGCTCTGTCCAGCCCAGGCGGTAGGTCTGATTGTTCTCCCGGACCACATCGGTGACCACGGTGATCATCCCGAAGTAGGCGAAGCCGTGGCGCATATAATGCTGGATGCACTGGGCATGGAAGGGCTCCATGGTCGGCATTCCCATCCCCGTTGCATTTCCGAACAGCACCCGATCCTTCACGTGGCAGCAGAACACTCTGCCGGGCTTCAATACCCTGAGCAGATTGGGTGTCAGATGATCCATCTGCTGGAAGAACCGCTCCGTGTTCTCGTTGTGCCCGAAATCGTTGTAGCTGGGCGTATACTCGTAATGGTTGGAGAACGGGATAGAGGTCACGATCAGATCCACGCTATTCTCCGCCATCTTCTCCGTCTCATAGATGCAGTCATTGTTGACTGCCGTAAAGTTCTTGCCTTTGACTTCCACTCGCTCCACTCCAATGCTTCTGGCCATTCGGATCGCCGCCAGCTGATCCCCCAGGCCGTATTCTTTGACGATCTGCCGCAGCTTCTCCTGCAGATGCAGATGCTGCTGCCACTTCTGCATCAGAACCCGGTAGATGGGATCCTCTGCCTCGGTGTAGATCAGATCGATCACCACTTTTTCCGTCTGCAGGAAACGGTACACCCGGTGCACCGCCTGAATAAAATCATTAAACTCATAGTCGATTCCAACAAAGATCGCCCGGTGGCAGTACTTCTGGAAATTGCAGCCCTGGCCGGACAAACTCTTCTTGGTAGCAAACAGCCGACATCTTCCCTCGGAGAAATCAATGACCCGCTTTTCCCGTTCCTCGTAGTCCATGGTGCCGTAGATATCCACCGTGCCGGGGATCTGCTTTACGATCTCGTGCCGCTCATTCTCCAGGTCGTGCCACAGGAGGAAATGGGCCTCCGGCTCACTGTCCACGATCTCTTTCGCTTTCTGCACCCTGGCCGCCAGGGATTCCCGTTTCTCCCTGGCCGCCTCCTGGAGCGACATAGACACATCGTTGGTGATCTTCAGCTGACCGTCCCGGTCCTCTGCGCTGTTGTAGGAGTTGGGGAGAATGTGCCGTCTTATCTCCAGCTCCGGCAGAACGTAGCCCTCCGCATCATAGCCCAAATCAGAGGGATCCACGATCAGCAGCGCCCAGGAGCTGACCCACAGCCAGAACTCCTCTTCTTTGTGGGGGTACAAAGTCAGATTGTTGGCTTTGGTACTGTCCCGCTTGAAAAACCGTGTCAAAGCCTGTCCCGTATCCATCACTTCAAGGAAACCTGCATAATGGATCAGCTCTTTGTACTTGTTGGGCGATGGCGTGGCCGTAGCCACCAGCTTGTACCGGACACCGCGGAACTTGTCCAGGAAGGTCTGATAGGTCTTGCTGCCGAAGCTCCGCAGCACAGAAGCCTCATCCAGTGCGCAGGCCGTAAATGCCCTGGGATCAATATCCCCGTCCCGGACACGCTCATAGTTGGTCATCAGAATGGCAGCGCCACAGTTGGCGGCAACCTCCTCCATGGTGCGTACATACACCGGCGCATCGATTCCCAGCAGCTCTACCGCATCCCTGGTAAACTCTTGTCGCACGCCCAGAGGCAGCACGATCAGAGCCTGTCCCCCCTCGTGCCGTACCACCTGGTGGCACCATTCCAGCTCCTGCACGGTCTTGCCCAGACCGAAACTCTCAAAAAGTGCCCTGCGGCCACCCTTGCAAGCCCAGATCACGGCATCCTCCTGATGGGGCTTCAGCCCACCGTGCAGATCTGCCCTCGCCAGATCAAAACCACTCTCCGGCGCAGTCACGATCTTCGAATGCAAAAACTGATCATAATTCATCATAGCAAACCTCACCGATACCGGATCTGCTTCAAAAACGGATACCGTTCTTCAAACGGCACCGCAGCATCTCCGTAAATCTGCTCCAGCCGCTCATCCAGCTTTGCCCGGTAGTAGTCTGCCTCGGGCCCGATACCGAAGGCCTTTAGGAAGAGTCTGTGGAACTCATTGGCACCGTCCAGGGCTTTGGACAGTCGCATAGCGCCCATGACATCCTTGCCCATAATCTTGGGGCTATTGAGGGATAGGGACATAAAATCCGCCATCATCTGAATCCCGGCATCCACGCCGATCTGCAAATAAGCCTGCTTTTCCTGCCGCATTTTCTGCGAATAACCGTGTTTCACGTTTTCTCCTCCTTCCGGATCCCCAGCGCACATTTTCCCTCTTTGCAGAGGGGACAGCCCTTGCACCCATCCGGGATATAATCCCGGCAGTTAATCGCCTCACTCATCGTATGTACTCCCTTCAAACGGCAACGGCATCCGTAAATGCCGCCATTGTCTCGATCTTGTTTCCGCACCATTCCGGCAGATTTGCCCTGACCACAGCCTCTGCCATAGGCGGACAAACCGCATTCCCACAACGTTCTACCTGCTTTGTTTTGCCGTAGTCATTGCCCATATAGTCCCGGTCGATGATGTAGTCCCGAGGGAAGCCCATGGCGCTGTAAAGCTCCCTGGGCATCAGCATTCTCAACCCGATGTCGCAGATAAAGAACCAGGCACCGAGAACATTCAGCAGCAGAATCTCATCTTCTTGCATCTGATACCCGCAGTGCTGATTGAGCAAATCCCGGATCTCCGGCCAATACCCCAGCTCAGCTCCCGGTACATACCGCACGATCTTCGTATGCACCGCCGCAAACTCTCCGGCACTGGCAGTAATCGTCCGCAGCGGCTTCCTGGCATCCTGTCCCAGATCCTGGCCCTTGAACTCTGCGATATGGGCAACTGTAACAGCCTCCCGGTCGTGGCTTGTCACCGTGTGCATCGGCTCCCGAATGTCAATTGGCTGACCGTTCCCGTAGTATTCCGTCAGGTGTGCCATGGTCAATCCGTAACGGTTGGATGTATCCAGGGTCTGTATCGGCTCTGCAACAGAATTAGCACGAACATTTTCCGACTGCTCTGTGTGATATTGAATCATCTGTGCAGACGCATAAACCAAACCGCCTGCAGTTCTGACAACTCCGATCGGCTGATGTAGCGGAGCTCCAACGCTGCCTCCGGTGTTGCTGAATGTAAAGGGCGATATTACAGGTTTGGCCAATCCGCAAGAGCACTTCCCGGTAATGGTGTTGACAGGATAATTCTTGCTCTGCAAATGTCCATCTCCGCTATGGTTGCACTCTACAATGAACGGCTCACCGCTCCGTATGGTGAACTTGTCCACGCCCCGGATCACCCGCCGCAGCGTATTCGCCGCCAAAGGCCGCACCGCCTTCAAGCCGTACTGTGCCTTGATCTCCGCTTTGGAGGCAAAAACAGAGGGACAAGGGATGCTCCAGTCAATGATCTGTGCAGCAGATCTCCAAGGCTTGCACTTCCCGGCTCTGACCTCCTCGCTGTCTCTTGGTGCATGAGTGCGCTCCGGCCACCGGATCGGTTTCCCGTCACACCGTGCCACAAGCACAAATCGCTTTCGGCTTGTGGGCGCTCCGTAATCAGCCGCAACCAATTCCCGGTATTCGATCTCATATCCCAGCTCCCGAAGTTGTCGATACCACTTATCGAAGGTCTGACCGGCTTTGCTTTTCACCGGCTTGCCCCGGCGAACCGGCCCCCAGGTCTTGAATTCCTCCACATTCTCTAAAATGATCACCCTGGGACGAACCAATGCCGCCCAGCGCAGCACGATCCAGGCAAGCCCCCGAATATTCCGATCTACCAGAGCTGCACCCTTTGCCTTGGAAAAATGCTTGCAGTCCGGCGAAAACCAGGCGAGGCCAACCGGCCGGCCACGACAGACCTCTTTGGGATCGATGTCCCATACCGATGCCTGATAATGCTCTGTGTACGGATGATTGGTGCGATGCATCAAAATCGCATCGGGATCGTGGTTAATGGCAATGTCTACCACTTTGCCCGTGGCAAGCTCAATGCCCGTAGAAGCACCACCGCCCCCTGCGAAGTTGTCCACAATGATCTCATCCAGCAGACTCATCTGTGCTCTGTGCATTGCGTTACCTCCTCCGCCATACAAAACCGCCCCGCATCCGAAGACCGCCTCCTGTTCTCTCAGTACATCCAGGGAGCAAATCACCGCCCCCTGCCGATATTCCGTTACTGCAGACATGTCTCATCCTCCTCTGCTTCCGCCAGTGCCATGGCCACAGCCTGTTTTTCCAGTTCTGACAGCTCCTGCCCCGGCTGGATAAACCGCTTACCCACGGGCTTTCTCCCCCAATTTCGGCCCGGCGCAGAGACTCCCCCGCCCCGGCCGCTGGTATCTTCCTGCCACCAGCGGAGGATGGTCTCATAGTGGTTGGACACCTTGGCCTGCTTGTCAATGATGAAGCTGCTCAGGCGATCGGTGTAGTACTCAAAACAGTCCAACCCCATCTTGTCCAAAAGCTGCTGCATTTGCTTGTCGCTGAGCAGTACCACACCCTTGCCCAGCTTTCCCTGCAAAAATCTCAGCTTGTTTTCCTCTCCCTCGGCCGCTGTCGCCGCCGTCTCTTCGGGGGCTATGTAGGCAGTATCTTTCCTACTTACACCTGTAGTAGAATATAGGTTAGGTAAGGTTAGGTTAGGTAGAGGCGTTACAGTAACGCTTGGTAACGTTACCGTAGCGTTACCTGAAACGTTACCGCCCTGTTCAGAACCCTGTTCAGAACCCTGTGCAGAACCCTTCCGGCTGTCGCCGTGGTTGTTTTTCCGCTCCCGGTACTTCCGCACCCGCTCCTTGGTCTTTTGCCGCTGATTTTCGGCATAGTCCATGAGCAGCTGCGCATAGCGTTCCCAGTTGCGGATCAGGATCTTCCCGTCCACCTCTTCGATGAGCCGTACTTTCTTCAGGGCATTGTAGAATTTCACGCCCTTCTTCCAGCCCACGGCATCGCAGATGGCCATAGGCGGATAGCCGGTGATATCTCCCCCGGTGGCGTTCACCGCCGCCCAGGCCCACAGGCTCACCATCAATCCCAGGGCCGCATAGATGGGGATCTTCAGCTCCTCTGCCAGCCGATAGGTTTTCTGATGGGTAGGTGCATTGGTATACACCTGGATCCAGGGTGTCATAATTTCCCCTCCTTGGGACAGGCGATCACCTGCACGTGCTGCGGCACCGCCCGCCGAACTTTGTTGATAAAATGTCCCTCGTGGCTTGTCGCATCGCTGAGGTGCAGCAGATACACCGCCCTGCAGCAGCTTAAATCCAGCTGCCGGAGATAATCGCAGAGCCGACCGATCTCCATATGGCAGTTTCGAATGCGCTTCTTGACCTTCTCCGGAATCCGCTCACAGCGCTCCAAAATCTGCGGGTCATAGTTGGCCTCAACGGCCATCATCGTCACCCCGGGGAAACGGTACTGCAGATTCACGGTATCTGTCGCAAACGCCAGGTTCTCCCGGTCAACCGTGCTGCTGATCAGGAAGCCCAGGGGCTCCAGGGCATCGTGGAAGGTGGCAAAGGGTACCACCTGGAAAGTCCCGATCTCAACGATTTCCCGATCCCCCACCAGCTGTACACCCTCGGCCACAGCCTCGCCATCCTCACTGACCAGCTGCAGAGCAGAAGCCGTGCCGTAGCTCATATAGACTTCCAGGCCATCCTTCAGAAGATCCTGCACACATTGACAGTGGTCTTTGTGCTCGTGGCTCACCAACACCGCCGCCACCCGGCTCAGCGTAAATCCGCAGAGCGTTTTCAGTTTCCGATGGCTCAGCCCGCACTCAACAAGAATGCGGGTCTGCCCATCATCGACCAAATAAGCGTTGCCGTGGGAAGAACTTGCCAGTGCCGTAAATGTCAAAACGGCACACCCCCCGTCCCGCCAACCGCACCACCGGCCACCGCCGCACCCACGTGTGCGCTTAAGGCCCCCTTGTCAAAGGGGGCTGTCAGCGGAGCTGACTGGGGGATTCCGCCCCCTTGGAAGGGGGCTGTCGGCACAGCCGACTGGGGGTTGCCCCCCGTCCCGCCAACCGCACTACCGACAGACCCCTCCCCCCTTTGAAGGGGGGACACAGGGGGGTTGCCAACCGCACCACCGACTACCGCCGCACCCCAAACCAAAGAACCGTCATTGCGAGGTACCGCCAAAGGCGGTGCCGTGGCAATCCGCCCCCCATTCACTACGCCCTGCAAGGGCATACCGGGAGCCGCCCCCGGCGCCACGATCGCATCCGTAGGAGCGTGTTCCTTCTGCCATTCGGTAGACTTCTTCACCCTGGCCTGGGCCCATTCCGGCAGCGCCTCAAAAGCCGCCTGATCCCACGGCTCCATATCAAAGCGGATCAGGGGAAGCGTAGGCACCGGCTGAGGGAATCCCGCCGGGATCTGAAAGCAGCCCTCGATGTTGGCATACTCCCCCGACTCATTGAGCACCACATTCAGCATGGCAGTCTTCCCCACCAGATCGTTGGTGTCCAGCTCCAGGAATTCCTCATCGGTAAATTCCCTTGCCTGCCAGGCCCCCACGAACTTCCGCAGGGCAGAGTTCTTGCTCTTGGCAATGTTGAAGGTACGCCCCAGAGTACGGGCTTCCTTTTTGCCATCGATCTCAATGTCAACACCGCTTAGCTCGAAGCCCAGCATCACCTGGTTGTTGTAGGTCTTGCCCTTATCCTTAAATTCGCAAAGCTGCTCTCCAACAGCGATGGAATATACACACACCGCCAAATATGTACCGCCGGGCACCGGAGGCAGACTGGGCTTTACGCCGCTCTTAATTTTCATATTCGCACCTCAATTCCTTGTCTTTTTCAGAAACCACCAGCCGGATCCGCTGTGCCTCCAGCTTCTCCAGGGAGGTAACGCTTTCCGCATTGTCGATAAACAGGGGTACCTGCAGCCCGAAGAACTCCGACAGGGTGTTGATCAGATCAATGCCCACATTGATCTTTGCCCCGGAATTCAGGCTTTCATAGGGTACACCGTTCAGGGTTACATCGCAGCGCTCTTCCACGCCGCCGTTGGCCTGTTCCCTAAACAGCCGGAACTTCGCCAGCTTGAAGAGGTCGTTCACCGTATCCTCCACAAAGCCCACCTTGTAGCGCAGAAACTCATCCATCAGGAACATCAGCCCATCCAGCCGCTCCATCTCGGCAGCCGCCTTTCTGCTCTCCTGCCGCAGCAGCTCCATTTTCTCCCGCACAGAGCGCAGGGTCTGCTCCTTTGCCAGCTCCTCCTGAACGGTCTTCAGATCCTGGTTAATCGTCCGCAGCTTGCTGCGCAGTTCCTCATCAGCCTGTGCGATCCCCTCTTTCAGGCGCTGTTTTTCGGCCTCCAGCGCAGCGATACGGCCGTTGATGTCCGCTTTCTTCGCTGCATAATCCGGCAGATCCTTGGGCGTAAATTGTGCCATTTCCGCCGCCTGGATCTCGGCGGTCAGCAGCTCCATAGAGCGCTGCTCCTCCTCCAGGCTCTCTTTCAGCTGTCGGATCTCCTCCTGTTGCTGTGCCTGCGCCTCTTTTTGCGCCTCTGCACTTCGCTGGATCTCGTCCAGCTGTCTCTGCTTCTGTGCTTCAAAGCGCTGTTTTGCGGCCATCAGCTGCTCCATAGGCAAGGTCTGACCGCAGACAGGGCAATCGCCACCCTGGAAGATCTCTCCGTTCACGCCAATCCAGCGATCCCTGGCAGCGGCAATGCCTGCATCCAGGCGTCGCACATCGGCCTCCAGGCGGTTCAGCCGATCCACGCTCCGTTTCCTGGAGAGATCCAGCTTCACCAGGCTCCGCTTCTGGGCACTCACATCGGGCATCTTCCGCAGCTGCTCCTCCCGGTAAGCCCGGTTCTCAGATTCCAGCTCGGAAAGCTCCAGCATCAGCTGCAGGATCTCTTTCTCCTGCTTATCGCTGCTACCCTCCTGGCCAAGGGCAGCAAGCTGACGGTGTACCGTCTCTTTTGCAGCATTCAGCTGATCCTGCTGCACCCTGGCAGCATCCAAGTCTGCCTGCTGCAGCTCCCGCTCCACTTCGCCCAGGGCCTCCAGCTTGGCGGGATTCTCCCGGCGCACATCCTGCAGGCCCTTGCGCTGGCTGTTCAGCACCTTGCGGTAGTCGTCCACGGTGAGCTTGCCCATAGCCTCCATCAGAGGGACAAAGCGCTTGTCCGTCTCCATAATGTCCTTATCCGAGCGGATACCCGCCAGGTCAAAGAGCATCCGGCGCCGTTCTTTCCACTCCATCTCCGAGGCAAAATAGCCCACAGAGGTCAGTACCCGCCAGGCCTTTTCGGAATCCCCGAAGAGCTGAGCGATCCGCCGCTCAAATTCGTACTTCTTGCAGGGAACGCGATTCACATAGTAGTCAGAGGTGTTTCCCTCAAAGCTCAAAGTGCTGCTGCCCCGCTTGGTGGCCCATACCTCCCGGAGGGTGCGCTTCAGGCTCAGCTGTTCCCCATCGCAGGAGAAAACCGCCTCCACCGCTGTCACCGCCTCGTGATCCTTCACATTCCCTTCCTGATCCAGAGGCTTAATGTCAATATTCTTCTCGCCGTTCCCCTTGCTATCCTTGCCGAAGAGCAGCCAGGTCAGCGCATCATACACCGAGGACTTGCCCGTAGCATTGTCCCCAAACAGAGCCGCCGAGCGCCCGCCCAGCTCCAGCACAAAATGCCGGTGGCACTTAAAATTTTCCATAGTCAGCTTTTCAATCACAATACTTTTCATCTTGCATTCTCCCATAAATTGATTTATAATGGAGACAGGTGAGAAACCTATCTACTTCCGCTTGTCGAGCTTCCCTCTCGGCAGGCGGTTTTTTCTGCCGGTCTGTTCCCGGCTGTCAACCGAATTCCCTTTTTATGTACTTTTATCGGTGTCATTTCCAACTGCACATTGTTTTCTCTCAGATATATCTGTCCCTATAGAACAGCCCTCTGTTATTCGTCTGAGACAATGTACAGAAGCGGGTTTGGTATGTAAGCCCGAAGGCATCACATCAGTACATGACGATCACACGTTTGGTGTCCACCAGGTCTTTCGGCTCATGCTCAAAGTAAGCTGCGATATTGCGCTTGGCTTCCAGTTTCCATACGCCACCGTCCGCCTCAAAAAGGCCGATCTGACCATCATCACGGACACGCAGCAAAAACTCGCTTTCCGGCTGTGCAACTTCCAGAAAGCTCCGGAAGGGCTGCAGCTTCACACGGGGTTTCAGCTGTACCGTCTCATTCAGAGAGACACCCTTCTTGGCAGTAACCGTCTGAGTCACGCCGTTGTCCATCGACTTGACCCCGCTCTCCATATTGATGCGGCTAAGCAGATCAAGCAGATAGGCTGTGTCGTCATTGGGGATGAACAAACTGCGGAGTTGGATAAGCATTTTCTCCGCCTCTCGGAAACCTCCGGCAAAACCGGGGACATCAGCCTTTGCGGTATAGAGCTTGTCTCTGGAAAGATCATCCAGCAGCGAGGTGAACACATTCACTGTCTCGTAGTCATCGACCTCAATAAAGAGTGTCGATGCCATAATGTCCAGTTCTTCCCGGATCAGCTTGCAGATGCTGTTCAGGCCGGAAACCCGAATACAATTTGGACGATCCACATGAGGGATGACCCTGTGCAAATGCTCTGTTGCGTAGGTATCTCCGTTGATTTCGAAAGTTTTAATCTCACGAAGGGAAGTGATCTTTTCAACAAACTTGGCTAACATGATTCTTCATCCTTTCTTATCTCATTCCGGCAATATTAAGGATCTTGGGTTTTTCCTGCTCTTTGCCGTTCATAAATAACTGACCGGGAATATGGGGAACCAGCTCCGCTACAACCATCTGGCCGTCATCTCCGCCACTGGTAACGCACAGCGAAGTTTGTACGGGATTGGCAGTTGCAAGCGTGCTTTTTGCCACAATCGATGCGCTGATCTTGCAGCGGGTATCATCCGGTGTAAGCTCGATCGTTAAGGTCATTTTCCGCTTTGCGGTAGCCTTGGTATTCGGATCCAGGATATTATCGATGATACGATCCATCTCATAGTCCACACGTTCCTTGATTGCACCCTGGGCCATCTCCAGGATGCTACTCACCTGACCTTCCATCGTCTCCATTACCTCCTTCCTCTATTGAAATCTGTCTGAAGATGTGATATAGTAAAAATAGAGCTCGGGTCATACCGCTCTGTCACTATCCCCTGTCGATCTTCCACATCGGCAGGGGATTTTTCTTTTTCGGAGCAATCGCACCGCTCCCCCGGGTCCAAATTCGCCCCACAATCCGGGCAGCACCAAAAATAGCTCATCCTCGCTCCCCTTCTCAGTTCACAGGCTTCCGCCCCGAAATTACCATAAATGAAAATCTTTTCCGCAGATCTTCTGCTGCCGCCACAGCCTCGGGATTCAGTTGCCTGGTGGCCTGCAAAACAACTTCCAGCGAAAAGATCGCAAAAGGGATCAAAGCATCGGGCATAGGAAACAGCACTTTCTTCAGTTCCCCGGTGCAAGTCTGAACCATCTCCAATAACAGTGCATCAAGGTCACGGTGATTGTCTTCTGCTACAGCCTTCTGCATTTTCTGCAGTACCATTTCAATCTCAGGACTCATCGTAATCCCTCCTTCTCATCGTCAAGTGTGGCAATTCCCTTCCCGATCACAATGCCGGCGAACATCGCCAGAGGCATTGCTACAAAGACCGTAAGGAACACCAAATATGTATCCATCATCCGCAGACCCTCCCGCCGATCAGCAGCGAGGCCGCAGCGCCCAGGCCGTAACCGGCCGCCTGGGTAACCATGCAGCTCAACAGCCCGTAGAAGGCAATCAGAAACAGCAGCACAGTCACCGCCGTCCGGATCCCCTCCAGCAGCCGGGCCTTTTGCCGAGCCTTCCGATCCCGCACACGCTGCGCCTCCTGCGCTGCCAGCAACTGCGCCCGATTCAGATCCAGAGCCTCCCGCATTCTGCGCCGCTCCTGATTCATGGAGCACATCCGCTCCACATCCTCCCAGGGCTCCACGATCTCGCCCCGTAGGGCGTGACGACTCGGCACGCCGCCATCCGCTGCACTGCCGACCATCACCGTAGGGGACGGGTTTCCCGTCCCAGTGCAGGCACCACCGGCAGAAGCTTTCCCCCTTCCAAGGGGGACACAGGGGGTTGCTGCAGGCACTCCCCTCTTCATCGCTGTGCCCCGAGCGAACGCACCCCGCCCGAATACATCCTTCAGCGAGACCCGCCGCCCGGTACCGGCATACTTCCCGGCATAACCGTACCGTCTCCCCTGCCGCTCCACGACAGAGACTTTACTTTTGTTCATATCAGATTTCTCCTTTGAATTTTTGACTTATGTATCCATCAGGCTTCCGCAGGCTTTCTTTGCGCCTCTTCGCCTCCCTTCACGCTGAATACGGCTTTACCTCGAAATAGCTCATTCAGGTAGGTGATCTTCAGTTGTGTGGCCACCTGTTGCCGATCCTCAGCGCTAAGACTGTCAAAGGCAACCGGCCCATTTGCCGACTGTACATATGAAATTGTCCGGATCACCGGCAGTACTCGTTTTCCCATCAGATCATCTCCTCCCTATAAACTATTCCGGCAGCTGAGCAGGATGTGACCGCATCCTGCTCTATCTATTTATGACCTTCACGTCTACACCGTATAGCGTACAAAGTACGGTCAGATCATCGATTCTTGGAAATCCTCTTCCGGATTCCCAACGCACAAGCGTACTCCTGGCAAATCCCGTCTTTTCCGTCACCTGCCGCTGAGTCAGCCCAGCATTCACCCGAGCTGCCCGAAGAGAAATCTTCATATCCATTTATTCACTCCCTTCGTTATATCACTTGACACGCTTCCAAATGACTTGCTATAATGTATTTGGAAGATGGGGTAGGTTTAGGAGGAAACATAATGAAGTATTTGATTAGCTACGACCTCAAAAACCCCGGGCGCAATTATGACGATCTGATCAAGGCCATCAAAGCATACGGCACATGGGCGAGCATCTGTCGTTCCTGCTGGTCGATCAAGACTGATTGCACCGCTGCGCAAATTCGCGATAATCTCAAGCAATACATCGACAATAACGATATTCTTTTTGTCTGCGACTACAACAACTGGGCATCATACAATCTCCCTCAGGAAGTCGCCGACTGGTTGAAAAAGTGATCCTATACCCCATCTTCCATTGTTGCGCTTTCACACGCACCTTCTTTTCCATTATCTACAACCACTCGTACAGTTTTTCCAACCGCATACTGTTCGAGCAGTTTCGCTAATGTACCAACATCGTGAAAGCTACAGCCACAAACTTCTTCGCCGTTTACTGCAATCAAAAATTTACCGTTAAACATTCCTCCTCACCCCCTTACAAAAAATAGAAAGGACTTGATTACAAATAAACTCTCCAAAAAAGAAGACAGCATTTTCCAAATTTCTGGACTGACTAACACTGATCTTCACGCTGCGTCAGTTCGCCAACACATCATCATTTTCGGCAAACAAATAATCAAAGCGCTTACCGAAATAGTTACAGAAAGCCTTACATTCATCTGGTGTAAATCTTCCACTTTTAATTTTTTGATGGTATGCAGTCCTGCTAATACCGATGATTTTTGCCATGTCTTCATCGGTTAAGTGATGAAAAGCCTTTTGGCCAAGCAAATTAGGATACATTGTTTTCACCTCCTCAATGTTGGCGAAACGCCAACCTGCCCATAGTATAATGGCGTTTCGCCAATTTGTCAATAGGTTTTCAGAAAAAAGTTGACAAATCGCCAACACCATGTAATAATAGACACATGAGGTGATTTTAATGGGCTTTGGTGAAAAACTTCGGACAGCACGAGAAAAAACCGGTATGACACAGCAGCAGGTTGCTGATATCATGCAGATCGACAAAAGTACTTACTGCGGATACGAAACTGGCAAGCGCCAGCCTGATGTTCAAAAAATCAAAATGCTTTCACAAATACTTGGTATATCCGGTGACGAGTTGCTTGAAACCGGATATGAAAAGGCGCCCACCTCGGAAGGTGAGCGCTCTGTAAGCGATGATGATATTAAATTTGCGTTATTTGGCGATGCCGAAATTGACGACGAACTCTATGAGGAGGTAAAGGCGTTCGCCCGTTTCGCAAAAGAGCGAAAGGAAAAGCGATCATCTTGAAAACTGCTTCCCTCTATGGCTATGCCCGTAGGCATGGGCACAGCGTATTTCAGCGAAAACTGAATAGAGTGAACAGCTTGTCTGTCCTTTTGGAGGACGGTTCCTGTGTAATCGGCATTGACAGCACAGGTATGACCGAGGCCCAGGAACGGACACAGCTTGCCCACGAGATCGGCCATTGCGAAACCGGCAGTTTTTACAGCCGCTATGTCAAGGTTGATTCCAGGCAGCGACATGAGAACCGGGCCGACAAGTGGGCAATACACAAACTCATCCCCTCTGACAGGCTCAACGAAGCTGTTTCACAGGGTCATACTGAGATCTGGGAATTAGCAGAATATTTTGAAGTAACAGAGGATTTCATGCGCAAGGCCGTCTGTTACTACACACATGGTAATTTGGCTACCGAATGTAGCTTCTGATATTTAATCCACGCAGTTTTTTCGACTGCTGGAAATATAAATAAGAGAGGGATTACAACATGGCGCTTATAAACTGTCCTGAGTGTAACAATGAAGTTTCCAATGAAGCAACGGTATGTCCGCATTGTGGAAAACCTATGCCAAAATCGAGTTCTGCGCCGGAGCAGCAAAAGCAGAATCGCAAGGGCTGTCTGATTTTCCTTGCTCCCCTTTTGCTGATTCTGATAATTGTTTTTGTGGTTTTGTTGAGCGATAGCTGCAAAGGATCTAAAGATACAATTGATTACGAGATTGTGTCGACTTCAGAATATGTGAACAACTACGAAAAATCCAAAGGATATAGAGTTGTCGTAAGCAGAACAGCAACACGGAGCGAATTGATCGAAGTGTTTGAAGATATTACAGATGACGGCTATGCTTATCATACTGTATGGTTTTACAGCTCCCGTTCCAAAGCGAATGGTAGCGACGTTTACGACATAGCTGTGATAGACGATGACAGCGGACACACCTCATATAAAGAAAGGTAGCCTTGTCCTTGTTTGCAAACAAAAAAAGACCGCCCCTGCTGCAACAGGAACGGTCTATGCAGAAAACCCACTCAACACACACCAAGGGGATAGTCTACCCTTTTATACTATCATCCAAAGCGCAAAATGTCAAATCAAACCGGAGGTGAACGACATGGCTGATATTCGCATCGCGGCTGCCTATATCCGTGTATCCACGGACGATCAAACCGAATACTCCCCTGCAGCACAAAAACGGGAGTTGCTGGCCTACGCCGCAACCCACAATCTGCTCCTGGACGAACGCCACATCTATGCCGATGAAGGTATTTCCGGCCGTAGGGCAGAGAAGCGACCCGCATTTATGCGCATGATCGCCGACGCCAAAAGCCCAGATCACCCCTTTGACGTGATCCTTGTGCATAAATTTGATCGATTCGCTCGTTCAAGAGAGGACAGTATCGTTTACAAATCCATGCTAAAGCGAGTAGGCGTGGAAGTAGTTTCTATCAAGGAGCCCCTGGCCGAAGGAAACTATTCCGGTGTCATGGAGGCGATCTATGAGAGTTTCGCAGAGGCATACTCCATAAACCTGGGTCAAGAGGTCAAGAAGGGCATGAAGGAAAAGGCCCTCCGTGGAGAGGTGCAAACGGCCCCACCCTTCGGCTACCGCCTGGATAATCATAATTTTGTCCCAGATGAAACCGAGGCTCCCATCGTACGGGAGCTGTTTTCCCGCTTCCTTACAGGTGAGTCGCTCTTTGCCTTGGCAAAAGATCTGAATACCCGTGGCATAACCACCCACCGGGGCAACCGCTTTGAAAACCGCACCATTGAATATATCCTTCGTAATCCGGTATACATCGGGAAGCTCCGCTGGAACCCCACCGGCCGGAGCCGCCGGAACTTTGACGACCCTAACATTTTGACCGTAGACGGCAAGCATAATCCCATCGTGGATCTGGATATTTATGAACAGGTACAGGCGAGAATCGCAGAGCAAAAAGCCCGTTGGAGATACCACGCCCGCCCCAGCTATGACCGAAAGCATTGGCTGTCCGGTATCGTCCGCTGTGCAGCTTGCGGAACCACTCTGATCTGGTCAAAGCCCCATTACCTAAAATGTAATAACTATGTTCGTGGCCGTTGCCGCCATAGCCAGCATATCGCTGCAGAAGCCATTTCCGAAGCCTTCATCAAACGATTGCAGGGCGACCTACTCAGTGCCCAGGAGCTACAATGCCGTCTCATACGCCCAAAAAATGGTGCCGAAACGAAGCTTCAAATCATGCGCCGGGATCTACAGCGCATCGAAGCCAAAATAACCCGTCTGACAGATGCCTATCTCAATTCGGCGCTACATCTGGAGGAATACAAAAACCTGAAGGAAGCGCTGGACGCTGAACTGACCACAGCGCAAAACGCCCTGCAAGCCGCCGAATCTGCATCCCCGACTCCCGACACCGGCAAAGCGCTCCGCTCGGCCATCGAAACCACCCTCCGTACCCTCGTCAGTTCCACTGCAACAACAGAAGAAAAATACACCGCCGTCTCTACCATCATCGACACCTGCACCTTCGACAAATCCACCTTAACCCTAACACTATCCTACCGAATTTCTATTTAACCAAATACCGTAGTCTATTGGCATCCGGGCCGCCGTACTGGGAAATGATAATACTCGCCAGCTTGGGATTGGTGTTGGCGATCTTTACAGGGTACTGCAGCTTCTTTTCATAGACAAACATCTCTCAGCCCTCCTTTCGGCAGTTGGCGGCATATTCCCAGGGCCAGGGATCCTGCATCCAGCCGTAGGATTCCCGTTCTGCCGCTGCGGCGAGGGTCAGAGGGCCGCACATTTTTTCATATTCCTCCTTGCCCTTCCGGTACAGCTCTGCATAGGAGCGGAACAGCTGGAAGGCCTCCTCATCCTCCTGATGGGTATCCAGATACTGCCCCAGCTCCGTCAGGGCAAAGCTCAGGGTCTGCAGCTCGTGCAGCGGTGTATCGCTGAGGGGCTTTTCGTTGACCATGCCCAAAAAGGGAAGGTCCAGGCCGGGAAACAGCGTCCCACGCACAACGCCTTTTTTTGCAGCATAGGTGGGCGGATGCATGGGCTGAAAGGGCACATAAGGATTGGCCAGGTATGCCTGCCGGGGCAGAATGCCCGTGCGGCCATCTCCCTGCTGCTCCCCGGACTCCCGGGTGCGTGCCATAGCTTGGAGTTGATAGTCCAATTTCCATTCCTCCTTCGGGGTTCTCCCCGTCTCAGCATATGCACCGGGGATGGGGGAAGTTCCGACAAGATCAGGCACAGAATTCCCATAGACTTCCCCATTTCGCCCTTGAAAAAGCGGCAAAATATGATTATAATAGAAGATGATATAATGGAATTATTGTAAGCTGTTTGCAGTATAAGAAACGGAGGATCTATCAATGCGCGGAATTCCCTCTCTGATCACGGATATTCGAAAAAAAGTATTTACAGAGGTTGCCCGTATGGCCTATGCCGGCGGCGACTACTCCCATGTGGAGGAGCTGCCCTTTGTGATCGTCCCCGGCGACCAGCCCCTGCACCGGGAGTCCATCTTCCTGGAGCGTGCCATTGCCGGTGAGCGGGTTCGCCTGGCCATGGGTCTTGGCGTTCGCCCCATTCAGACCCGCAGCCTGATGACAGACGGCATGGATGCTGCGGCTGTGGCCGAGCAGTATTATGAGCCGCCTCTGATCAACATCATCCCCTATGCCTGCCATGCCTGCCCGGACAATCAGTACCGCGTGACGGAAAGCTGCCAAAACTGCCTGGCAGCCTCCTGCCAGAAGGTCTGCCCCGTGGGTGCGATCTCCTTTGTCAATGGCAAGAGCTTTATTGACCGGGACAAGTGCATCAAGTGCGGCAAGTGCCAGAAGGCCTGTCCCTACCATGCCATCATCCATCTGGAGCGCCCCTGTCAGGCCGCCTGCGGCATGGATGCCATCGGCTCTGATGAGCACGGCCGTGCCGTGATCCGTCAGGATCAGTGCGTTGCCTGCGGCCAGTGTCTGGTCAGCTGCCCCTTCGGCGCAATTGTAGATAAGGGTCAGATCTTCCAGGTGATCCAGTCCATCCTCAAGGGCGATCAGGTGATCGCTATCGTTGCCCCTGCCTTTATCGGCCAATTCGGCAAATTCTCCACGCCGGAGAAATTCGTGACCGCAATGAAGCTGCTGGGCTTCCATCGTGTGGTGGAGGTTGCGGTGGGTGCTGACCTTTGCACCATTGAGGAGGCCAAGGACTTCCTGGAGAAGGTACCTGCAGAGCAGGACTATATGGCAACCTCCTGCTGCCCCGCCTGGCACTCCATGATCTATAAGCTCTTCCCCAGCGAAACAAAGAAGATCTCCATGACCCTGACTCCCATGGTCTATACTGCCCGCCTGATGAAGAAGCAGTTCCCCGGCTGCAAGGTGGTCTTTGTAGGCCCCTGCGCCGCCAAGAAGCTGGAAGCGATCCGGGAGGATATCCGCTCTGATGTGGACTTCGTCCTCACCTTTGAAGAGCTTCAGGGTATGTTTGAGGCCAAGGAGGTGGACTTCTCCAAAATTGAAGGCAGCGTGGTACTCAACGAGGCCAGTGCCTCCGGCAGAGGCTTTGCCGTGGCAGGCGGTGTTGCCCAGGCTGTCACGGAGCTGATATGCAAGGAGCAGCCCGATCTGGAGATCCATACCGCCCGTGCAGAAGGTCTAAGGGAATGCCGCAAGCTGATGACCCTGGCAAAGGCCGGAAAGTTCAAGGGCTGCCTGCTGGAGGGCATGGCCTGTCCCGGCGGCTGCGTGGCAGGTGCAGGCACCGTCCTTCCCGTGGAGATCGCCGCCCGAACCGTTGGAAAATACCAGAACGAGGCCGAACGGAGCAGTCCGCTGGACAGCGCCTACCGGGATCTCGCCGAATCTCTGGACTAATCTCTTTTCAAGGAGGAATCGCTATGAAACAGATCAAGCACACTTCCCTTCTCTGCTGGGTACTGGCCATTGCGCTGATTGTCGGCTATTTCCCCTTCTCTGCCTCCGCTGCAGAGGAGGAGCTGCCCTTCACAGATGTGCCGAAAGAGGCCTGGTATTATGAAGCCGTTTCCTATGTCTATGAGCAGGGGCTGATGGAGGGTGTCAGTAAGGACAGCTTCCTTCCCCTTGGCGTCACCACACGAGCCATGGTGATCACCGTCCTCTTCCGGGCAGAACATGAGCCGGAAGACCGTGGCCTTGGCTTTACAGATGTCCCTTCGGGCTACTGGTACAGCGATGCTGTCCTCTGGGCTCAGGCTGCCGGGATCGCCGAGGGTTACGGCGATGGTACATTTTTGCCGGATCGCCCCATGAGCCGCCAGGAGATGGTCACCGTCTTCTTCCGCTATGCCAAGTACAAAGGGCTTCCCCTGGACGAGGGGACGGATCTGGGTGCTTTCCTTGACGAGGCAAATATTGCCGATTATGCAGAAGAAGCTCTGCGCTGGGCCGTTTCTGTGGGCCTGATCAACGGTGTTTCCCAGGATCAGCTGCTGCCCGAGGGAACCTCCGACCGGGCTCAGCTTGCCGCTGTTTTGGCCCGTCTGCACCTGCTGATGACTCTGCTGGAGCAAGCCCCCTTTGTTCCGGAGCATATTGCCGAGCTCTACGGCATCGATCCCTATGACTACGACAGCGATGCCGATGGTCTGGATAATTACACGGAGATCTATGTGACCTCCACCGATCCCCTGCTCCCGGATTCTGACGAAGACGGGATCGAGGATGCCTGTGAGGATGCCGATGGAGACGGCCTGGATAACGGCACAGAGCTTTCTCTCGGCACCGACCCGGCCAAGACAGATTCCGACAGCGACGGCCTGGGAGATGCCGAAGAGGTCAAGACCAGCCTTACCAGCCCCACCCTGTACGATACCGATGCCGATGGCCTGTGCGATGGGGACGAGCTGCTTCTGGGCACCGATCCGCTGAACCCCGTCTCCGATGGGGTAACCCCCGACGGTCAGCGCCGATTTACCCAGACGCTGCAGATGCAGAACATCGATACCCGGCTGCGTGGGGAAGAAAACGCTGTGATTCCCGCCCTGACCACCACCGCCAGAGGCAATATCAACCGCAGTATCAGCATGGATCTCACCGCCTCCAACCGCTTCAGCGACAGCCGTGCCATTGTGGGCCGTGCCTTTGACCTGAAGGGCAGCGAGATCGACAACGGTCAGCTCTCCTTCCGGCTTCGCTACAACGATGTGAGCTACATTGCCCATGAGGGGGGCAGCTTCCCCTCCCTGCTGATTTGCAGATACAATGCAGACGGTACCACGGACTACCTGCCCACCGGCTTCTCAGACGGTGTACTCTCTGCAGACATTGACCGTGAGGGCACCTACTTCGTAATGGATGTCAAGAAGCTCTTTGACGAGCTGGGCCTGGTGCTGCCGGTGGTCAGCGACCCCGAAGCAGAGGCGCCTGCGGCCGACCGCTATACCCGCTCGGCCGAAAAGGTTATGGCCCAGGCGGATATTGTATTCCTCATCGACACCACCAGCTCCATGCGCAATGAGATCGACCATGTAAAAGAAAATGTGGGGCACTTTGTGGAAGCCCTGAAGGACGAGGGGATCTCTGCCAGCATGGCGCTGATCGACTACCAGGATCTGGAGTACGACGGCTACGACACCACCCGGGTGCATAAAAACGGCTCCTTCAACTGGTTTGCGGATATGGATGCCTATGCAGAGGCTATCTCCGCTCTGGAGCTGGGCATCGGCGGCGACCATCCGGAATGCGCTCTGGATGCGCTGGAGACCGCACGGCTTCTGGATATGCGTGCCTCTGCCGGTAAGATCTTCGTTCTGGTGACCGATGCCAGGTACAAGACCGATAACCGCTACGGGATCCCCTCCATGGAGGCAGAGATCCAGCTGCTGGAAAATGAGGGTGTGCGCTGCTGCGTGATCACTCCCGATGCTTTGAAGGGTAACTATACGGATCTTTACACCCGCACCGGCGGCATCTGGCTGGATATCTACGGCGATTTCTATGTGGAACTCATGAGTCTGGCTCAGCAGCTGGGCAGCGATATCGTGGGCGATGGCTACTGGATCTATCTGGATGGGCCCATCCCTGTCCCCGTGCGCCTGGATGCAGAGCCCTATGCCGGCAGCACCGTAGACACCGATGGCGACGGCATTTATGACGTGGAAGAGCTGGCGGACTACGGCCCCACGGGTTATATTGATCTGGATGCCCTTTTGACCCAGGTCAGCCAGGGCGTGATCACCGATACTCAGTACGGCCAGGTCATGATGTATCAGTACGTCAGCAATCCTGTCCTCACCGACACCGACTATGACGGCATCTCTGACAAGCAGGATGTAGCACCGGATAACAACCACTTCAGCGGCGTGATGTACTACAGCGGCGGCAGCAATACCTGCAACGTGGAATTCACCGTGGACTACCGTCTGCTCTTTGGCGACAACACCGCCTACACCAAGGAGCTCTCTGTGCTGGGTAGTCTCTATGCCTCCGATATTTACCAGGATCTGTATATCGATGTCACCAAGGGAACCTCCGGCGGCTCTGAAAATGCCGTGGATTTCCCCAAGCTGTTCGGTCTGCAGGATGTGGAGGATATCCACCTCAAGGCAAGTGAGTATCAGGTAGACAAGGACGATCTCTCTGAATTTGTGGTAGGGCATCGGACGGTGCTTTACGGCGGCGAGACCCGGGAGATCCTGGTGCTCAGCGTACGAGGCACCAACGGCACCAACGCCGAGTGGAGCAGCAATTTCGACGTAGGCGCCAACACCTCGTCCTACTACGCGGCTATGGGCTCTTCCCATCCCGACTGGAAAAACAAGGCCAATCACAAGGGCTTTGATGTGACCACCAACCGCATCATCACCAAGTTTACAGACTATATCCAGCGGCACGGTCTGGACGATATCTCCATTCCCAAGACGATCTTCGTTGTGGGACACTCCCGGGGCGCTGCCATTGCCAATCTGCTGGGTGCCTATTTTGAGGATCACCCGGACTACACCTCCTTTACCTACACCTTTGCCGCCCCCTACTGCACCACCGACTCCAAAGCAGCCTCCTATGAGACCATTTTCAATGTCACCAATCACGATGACCTGATCCCCTACCTTCCCCTGCCCGATTGGGGCTTTAAGAAGTACGGCACGGTACTGACCATCAGCGTGGCGGATTATTATGAGGATTCCAATATGTTCGGCGATGCAGAGGGCTCCTTCGAATGGCTCACCGGTCTGGACTATAACGACAACGGCGGTATCTCTTCTGCGCTGGATGCCTTTTCCGCCATTGTGGATACCAGAGAGCAGCTTTATGTTCTGGATAACAGCAGCGACGGTCAGGTCAACATCGGAAATGCCTACCACACCACCCAGGAAGGCGCTGAGAAGCGGCTCTTAGAGGTGCAGGCGCTGATGGACGAGGCAAAGCTCTCCCGTTTCTGCCAGCTGAGCATTGTCAGCGGAACCTTTGGCATTAAGCACGTCCGTGTCACCTACTCCCCTGCCTATCTGATGCAGAATCTGGCCAATATGGCCAGCGGCGTAGGCCCCCTGACCGGCTATGATACCGCCGGCAAGTATGCCACGGCAAAATCCGCCTTTGCCACCTGCTATATTGGAGGCATGACCCATCCCCATATGCAGCCCACCTATTATCTCATCGCCTACAACGACTTTAAGGCTCTGTCTTAAGGCTCATGAGAAAGGCTCGACCCGGATCCTGGCTGCAGGCAGCGCTGTTGTGTGGCACGACGATTTTGCTCTATGGGCTTCTGTTCCTCCTGCTGCCACGGCTTTGCCCGAGGTTCTATCCCCAGAGTAACGAGGCCAGCGCACTTCTCTTGATCCCGCTCTCCCTGCTCTCCACCGCAGGGGTGCTGCTCTATGAGCTGAAGCTATGGCATTGGATGGGCTCTGACCTGCTGCTGGGGCTAATGCTGCTGCTCTATGACGGCAAAGGGCTCTATGGCATTGGCTTGCGGGGCGTGCTTCTGGACGGTTCCGTCCCCCGATACAGCAAAGCCCTGGCTCTGGGGATGATCCTGGGCTTACTGCTGCTGATGCTGCTGCTGCAAAGCCTCAGCTTCCTGCTGAAGCGACTTTTACAACGAAAAAAAGCATAACAAACGTGCTGTCTCCAAGTCACCGGAGGCAGCACGTTTACGATAGGTTCGTTAGAGTCCGATCTGCTGCTTTTGGAACGCCCGGAGCAACCGGGCGAGCTGCTGCTTAAGGAGTTCGAAGTTTTCGGATCTCTCCCGACCCTTTAGATAGATGCGTTTATGAAGCTCGATCATAATGGCCCAAAGGTGGTTATCCCCCTCTGCAATTCCCTCCGGCAGCATGGCTCCGCTATAGGGAGCATTGACCGCAACGCTGTAGCCTTGTGCCTGAAAGAAGCTTACTGCCTGCTCCGTCAGCTCAGGGGATGCGGAATGATCTGCATTGACACCGATGCAAATATCCGGCAGCATGAGCCCATCTTCCCGCTCCATCAGAATTTCTTCGGAGTAAGAATGACAATCCACCAGAATTACATTTCCCGCTTGCAAAAGCGCATTGGTCTGATCCCGCAACTGCAAATGATAAGGCCGATAGACATCCTCAAATATCCTCTGTCGGTAGCCCGGCGGTGGTAGAAAAAAGGGCTTTTTCTCATGGGTATGGGTGTAGAGCATTCCCATTCCCCAGCGGCTCATGGGTTCTTTCTCATCCTCGGCATATTTCTCCACATCGCAGTACACTCTGGAATACGGAAAGACCACAGACGGATACTCGGATACCGGAAACAGCTCCCCGGTGAACCGGTCTGTGATGGTCTCATTGAAACGCTCCAGTTCTTCCCGCGGAAGCAGGAAGGTATTTTCCCAAAACCGGCTTGGCAGCTCCGTGGATCCATGGGGCAGATGCAGCAATATTTGGTTCATTGAACCACCTCCTCTTCCCCATTTTAGCACGATCGATGTCCAGCAATTGGGACAGAAAAATCTCCCCGGGATATTTTCACAGGATCTCCCCGGGATAATTTTACAGGAGCTATTGAAAAAAAGCGGCAAATACGGTATAATCAAAAAGTTATCACAAACTTCCTGAAAATACCGGAAGCAAAGGAGCTATTACTTATATGAAATTAGGTATTGTCGGTCTGCCCAATGTAGGCAAATCCACTTTGTTCAACGCTCTGACCGGCTCCCATGCGGAGACCGGCGCTTATTCCAATGCCGCTGCCAAGCCCAACATCGGCCAGGCCAAGGTGCCTGACTCCCGGCTGGACTGGCTGACGGAGTATTACCACCCCAAGAAGACGACTCCGGCTACCATTGACTTCGTGGATGTGGTCGGCATCAAGAAGGGCGGCGGCAGAGGCAATGCCTACCTGCAGACCATCCGTCTGGTGGATGCTCTGGTGCATATCGTCCGCTGCTTTGACAACGACGAGATCTTCACCGAGCCTGCAGATGCTGCACGGGATGCAGACAATCTGAACCTGGAGCTGATCCTGGCGGATATTGAGGTCGTGGAGCGCCGCCTGGACAAGGCCACCAAGAATGCCAAGAGCGGCGATAAGAAGGCCAAGCGTGAAGTAGAGATGTGCCAGGCTCTGCTGGATCATCTGCTGGAGGGCAAGCCTGCCTCCTCCTATGAATTCACCGAGGAAGACAAGGATATCCTGCAGGATGGCGGTCTGCTCAGCGTGAAGCCTGTGATCTATGTTGCAAATCTTGCCGAGGATGACATGGCCGATTACGAGAGCAACGACAACTACAAGGCACTGGCCGCTCTGGCCGGAGAGCAGGGCGCTGCCGTGCTGCCCATCGCCGCAAAGTTTGAAGAAGAGATCGCTGAAATGGACGACGAGGATGCCGCCATGTTTATGGAGGAGCTTGGCCTGACCCAGAGAGGTCTGGATCGCCTGATCCATGCCAGCTATGACCTGCTGGGCTATATCTCCTTCCTCACCGGCGGCGAGGACGAGGTGCGTGCCTGGACCATCACCAAGGGAACCAAGGCCCCCAGAGCAGCCGGTAAGATCCACAGCGATATCGAGCGTGGCTTTATCCGTGCCGAGACGGTGGCCTTCGAGGATCTGAAGGCCTGCGGTACCATTGCCAATGCCAAGGCAAAGGGCCTGTTCCGCAGCGAGGGTAAGGAGTATGTAATGAAGGACGGCGATATCGTCAACTTCCTCTTTAATGTCTGAGAGCAATACAAACGGGTCGGGAATTTTCCCGACCCGTTATTGATTTTCCGAGAGGATCGCTTCCTCCAAACAGCTTACGGCAGAAGCATCGGGAAGACAGCTTAAGCAGAATACAGGGATATGCTGCCAAAGATCCAGCGCCAGGTCTAAAACCTGCTCCGTCTGCTTTTTGGGGTCAAAGGTGCAGCCGTCCAAAAAGGCTGCTGCAGCCTCACGGGCTCTGGCAGGGCGCAGGGCATTTTCCTTTCCCTGAGACAGAAGAACCACCACCGCAAGAGGGTATTGGCCGGCCCGGCAAATCTGAGAAGTACCGCAATAGGGAGATCCATAGGCCATCCATACACCATCCCTGCAGCGCAGAAGGGCACGGTCGCCATTGATGATGCAGGCATTTCGATGGCGCTGCCAAAGGGCGGCCTGGGTGGATTTGCCGGTCTGCTTGGGCGCAGTAAAGAGGATCGCCCTGCCCCGGTACTCCACGAAGGAGGCATGGAGAAAAACCCCATTCTCCCGAAGCAGCAGCATAGGCAGATCCAGCATCTTCATCACAAGATTGCTATCCCACAGGGAGAGACAGCGTTCCTCCAGGGTCACCTTGTAGCAGCGGGGTCGCTCCTCCAGGATCACAAGGAGCGGTGCTTCCGACTTTTCCTGGAATAGGACACGGTATTCCTGCCCTTCGGCTTCGTAGATTCCGCTATGAAGCTCCCGTCGGCGGCATACTGCATCCCGGGGCAGAGCAGCCTCCCCGGAGGTCACCTGAAACTGCACATCCGCAGAGCTGTCCTGACAGCGAAAGGGCGACAAATATTCACTTTCCTCAAAAACCGGGCCCTGAATTTCAATTACAAAGCCGCCAATGGCATATTGCCGCAGTATCCGCTCCATAAGCTGCCCTCTTTCCTGGAATGGGATCATTATAGCATAAAAGGGCCGCAACGTCCACCGCTGCAGTCCTTTTTTCTTTCCGTTTATCTGTAATTATTTCCTTGAAGCAAAAAGGCTATGCAGCAGGGGAACAAACAGGAGGATTCCATCCGGCAAAAAGTGCCCATTGGCAGAAACCGCTTCTTGTGGAAACGCAGAGAATATGGTATACTGTTGTGGATTGGCTGTCGCTGAATGCCAAAGCCCCTCAGCATAGCTACTGATCTACCTGCGCTCTTCCCGGATTAGAACAACGTAGAACCATCTGATTCCGCTGTGATCAGCGATACTTAACAGGAAAGAGGTAACGGATTATGAATAAAAAACTCCGTTGGATCACCGAGACCGCCGTCATGCTGGCGCTGCTGATCGCCCTGCAGCAGCTGACCAAGCCCCTTGGCCAGCTGGTCACCGGCTCCTGCGTTAATACGATCCTGGCCGTAGCCGCTCTGGTAGGCGGCCTGTACAGTGGCCTGACCATTGCGGTGATTTCTCCCGTACTGGCCTATCTTCTGGGGATTGCTCCCCAGGCTCTGACCGTACCTGCCATTATGGTGGGTAATGCGGTCTATGTGGTGCTGCTATACCTGCTGGCTGACCGCAGCGGCAAGAAGCTCTGGAAGCAGCCTATCGCCGGGATCGTTGCCTCCTTTGCAAAATTCGGGGTGCTGCATCTGATCGTCTGCGAGATTTTCTGCGGCGTGATGGCAGAGCAGCTTCTGGCCTCCGGTACCATGAAAGCGCCCATGCTGACAAAACTGCCCGCCATGTTCTCCTGGCCCCAGCTTTTCACCGCCCTCATAGGCAGCGCCATCGCCCTCCTGATCGTTCCCCTGCTCCGCAAGGCCCTGCACAAAAACGCAGCCAAGTCGTAGTCGGCGGCTGTTATATTGGTTATTATGAAAGGCCTTTAAACGATACCCAAAACCACCTGGAAGGCGGTGAAGCCGGTACCTTGCGTATCGGAAAGGTAAATTGCGTTTATGAAAATATCCGTACCGTCTGTCAGCGTTACCCGGTAGCCTACCTGCTCCTGCCGGGTATTTCCCCCGGTACCGGTGGAGGTGTGGATGTTGATATTGATCACTTCAACTGCGCTTGCTTTTCTGCCTGCGATGTAGGCACTCATCTGGGCGATGGCATCATCGGTGGTTTCCGCAACCTGGGGATGCAGCAGGGCTTTGGCATCGGAGGTATGATCCGCAGCCAGCGCCGCCAGCATTTCCTCGACTTTCGGGGTGGCTTCTGCCTCACCGGCCATTGCACCTGACATATTTTGCGTGAAATTGCAGGCGGTAAAACAGCCAAGCAAGAGCAGCAAGGTCAAGCCAAGGCAAATCATCTTTTTCATAAGCAAATTCCTTTCCGTATAGACTGCCAGCTGATGGTCTAATTGAATTATAAGCAGGCAGCGTACAAAAGTCAAGGCCAAAGGCTTTTCCCCGGCTTTACTGTAAAAAAAGCTGCAATTTCCTATGGATTGTGATATACTGTAAAAAAGGTACAAACCAAGGAACCGGAGGTTATGAAATGATCAAACTATTATTTGTCTGCCATGGGAATATTTGCAGAAGTCCTATGGCGGAGTTTGTAATGAAGGATTTGGTGGAGAAGCGGGGCGTGGCAGAGCGGTTTCTGATCGCCTCGGCTGCCACCTCCGATGAGGAGATCGGCAACCCGGTCTATCCTCCCGTACGGGAGCTGCTGAGCAAACGGGGCATCTCCTGCAAGGGCAAGACCGCCCGTCAGCTGCGGCGGTCTGACTATGAGGAATACGACTACTTCATCGGTATGGACAGCGCAAACCGCCGCAATATGCTGCGGCTCTTCGGTAACGATCCCAAGGGCAAGGTCTCTCTGCTGCTGGATCACACCGGCCATCCCCGGGATGTAGCCGATCCCTGGTACACCAGGGATTTCCGTGCCACGGAGGAGGATGTACAAAAGGGCTGCGAAGCGCTGCTGAACAAGCTGATTTAAACACAGAAGGAGGAATTATCCCATGAAAAAGAGACTATTGGCGCTGCTGCTGGCTCTTGGACTGATTTTGGGCCTGGCAGGCTGCGGAGAGATCCTGTTAGAAGAGACCCCGGACATCTCAGAGGATGCCTATGGAGAATCCGAACTACCGGTTTATGACGATCCCACAGAGGCTGACACAGCAGAGCCAACTGCGCAGCCGGAAGCCGATACAACCGAGGCCCCCACGGAGGAAGAGCCTGCCCTGGAGCAGGACGGCCGGTATTATTCCAAAGAGGATGTGGCGCTGTATCTGTATCTCTACGGCTGTCTGCCGGACAACTTCCTTACCAAAGATGAGGCCCGGGATCTGGGCTGGGAGGGCGGCAGCGTGGAGGTCTATGCCCCCGGCTATGCCATCGGCGGCGACCGCTTCGGTAACCGCGAAGGTCTGCTCCCGGAAGCAGAGGGCAGAGTCTACTACGAATGCGACATCGACACCAATGGCGCAAGCAGCCGGGGTGCCAAGCGGATCGTATTCTCCAATGACGGCCTGATTTATTATACTGAGGATCATTACGAGAGCTTTGAGCAGCTTTATGGGGAGGAATAAGATGGTCATATACCTGGACGGAACGGAAATGCGCAGCCGAAAGGAGGCCCATGATCATCTGAAGCAGCAGCTTGCGCTGCCGGACTACTACGGCAGGAATTTAGATGCGCTGTACGATTGCCTCACCGAGCGCAGCGAGCCCACGGAACTGGTTCTGGTAAATTTCGAGCTCTGCCGGGAGACCCTGGGAAAATACGCAGATGCCCTGCTCAGCACCCTGTACCACGCAGCGCTTCACAGCCCCGCCCTGGAGATCCGGGAGATCTCCGCCGAAACCGAATAAACATAATAAAGCAGATCCGCCGGAAGACGGATCTGCTTTGTCGTTTCTCTGAGGCTGGTGTTGGCGGCATTGACAATGGCATCTACCGCCATACGGGTAATATCGGCCCGGACGATCTGCAGCGGCATTTATATGCCCTCCATTCTGCGGTAAATTTCCTCCAAAGTCGGGATGGAGGAGATCCCACCGGCTCTTTCTGTAGAGAGGCCGGCTGCGATAACGGCAAAGGTAACGATCTTGCGCAGGTCCTCTTCGCAGAGCTGCTCCGGGCTTTTGGCACAGCGCAGCAAGCAGCTGACCGCAGCGCCAAAGAAGATATCTCCCGCACCGGTCGTATCCAGAACCCGGGCAGCTTGCAGCGCAGCCACATGACCGCTGCACTTCCCATTGGCAAAGAAGCAGCCACGTTCTCCCAGCGTAACAAAGACCAGCTTCAGGCCAAACTCCTCCATCAAGCTCCGGGCAGCTTTCGGCCCGGTCTTGCCTAAGAGGAATTCCAGTTCCTCTTCGCTGAGCTTCACCACATCGGCCTGCCGTAAGCCCCAGAGCATCTGCTCTTTCGCCTTTTCGGGACTCCCCCACAGGGGCGGACGGTAGTTGGGATCATAGGTGATGAGGCAGCCTGCCCCCTTTGCCAGGGCGAGGGCCTCCCGGGTCGCACCCCTGGCCGGCTCATGGGTCAGGGAGAGGCTTCCGAAGTGAAAGACCTTCGCCGAAGAGATCAGTTCCCGATCCAGCTCCTCCGGGCGGAGGCAGGTATCTGCCCCCGGCTTCCGGGCAAAGGAAAACTGCCGCTCTCCCGCCGAATCTAAGGTTACGAAGGCCAGAGTGGTAAAGGCATCTCCGTCTCTGCGCAGGCCACGGAGATCTACCCCTTCCTTCTGCAGGGTTTGGGCCAGGAGCGTGCCGAAAGCATCCTCCCCCACCTTTGCCAAAAGAGCCGTTGCCGCACCAAAGTGGCTCAGGGCCGCCAAAAAGTTTGCCGGTGCCCCACCGGGATGGGCCGCCAGCACAGGATAGCCCTCAGGATCGGTCTGCTGCAGGGTAAAATCCACCAAAAGCTCGCCTAAGGCCACAACTTCTGCCATCTTCTCCCCTCTTTCTGTGTTTCTTACTGGTATTATACGACTGTAACCCTTAGAAATCAAGTGTCACGGTGATTGCAAATTAGATTGGTTTATGCTATGATATGCCCTGAAAGAAAGGGGTGCTGTGATGAACGCTCTTCTGATCATTGGGATCGTTGCAGCGGCGCTGATCCTTGCGCTGCTGGCTCTCTGCTTTGTCTGCTATTATGTGGTCTTTTACTCCCCCTCCCGGAAGCCCCTTGGTGAGGAGGAATACCGCTTCCCTCAGGGCAGGATCTACGAACCTTATCTTGAGAAAATGAAAGGCTGGATGCAGGAGGCCCGGGCTATGCCCCACGAGTTGGTCTCGGTACGGTCTTACGACGGGCTGACCCTGCGGGGCAAGCTCTATGAGTATGCGCCCGGTGCCGTCATTGAGGTAATGTTCCACGGCTACCGCAGCGATAGCGAACGGGATATGTGCGCCGGAGTACAGCGCTGCTTCCGTCTGGGGCGCAGCGCCCTGATCGTAGATCAGCGGGGCGGCGGTGCATCCGATGGTCACACCATCACCTTTGGCATCCGGGAGCGTAAGGACTGCCTGAAGTGGGTGGACTTTCTGATCCAAAAATACGGCAAAGATGTACGCATCATCCTGACGGGTATCTCCATGGGCGCCAGTACCGTGCTGATGGCAGGCGGATTGGATTTACCGGAAAATGTGATCGGCATTATTGCCGATTGCGGCTACACCTCCCCCAGGGAGATCATCCGGAAGGTCATGAGGCAGATCCATATTTCCCCAAAGCTCCTGTACCCCTTTGTGAAGCTGGGCGCAAGGATCTACGGCGGCTTTGACCTGGAGGAGACCGACTGCGTGGAAGCTATGAAGGTCTGCAAGATCCCGGTCTTTTTCGCTCATGGGGAGGCCGATGCCTTTGTACCCTATGAGATGTCCGTAAAGAATTATGAGGCCTGCACAGCGCCGAAAAAGCTCCTGAAGATCCCTGCGGCGGGGCACGGTCTTTGCTATATGCTCGCACCGGAGGAATACCGTCAGGCACTGCTGGAGATGGAACAATACTACCGCAAGTGAGGGAAGCGTAAATGCCCGAAATTATAGAAATTACAGATTTTAATGCCCCGGAGCTGGATATCTTCGCCCGGCTTACAGAGGCGCAGCTGATGCACTGCTTTGAGCCTCTGGGTGGGATGTTTATCGCCGAAAGTCCCAAGGTCATCGAGCGGGCTTTAGATGCAGGCTACGAGCCGGTATCCCTGCTGATGGAGGGAAAGCATATTGAGGGGCAGGCCAAGGATGTCATCGCCCGCTGCCCCGGTGTGCCGGTCTATACCTCAGATCTTCAGACGCTAACCAAGCTCACCGGCTTCCAGCTGACCCGTGGCGTGCTCTGCGCCATGCGGCGACGGGAGCTGCCGACGGTAGAGTCCGTCTGCAAGGATGCCAAGCGCATTGTGATTCTGGAAAACGTCATGAATCCCACCAATGTAGGGGCGATTTTTCGCTCTGCCGCTGCGCTGGGTATGGATGCCCTGCTCCTGACCCCCGGCTGCAGCGATCCCCTGTACCGCCGCTCCGCCCGGGTCAGTATGGGCACGGTGTTCCAGATCCCCTGGACCTTTATCGGCTCCGAGATGGGTCATTGGCCCCATGCCGGTATGGAGCAGCTGAAAGCCTTGGGCTTCAAAACAGCGGCGCTGGCCCTCACCGACCGCTCCGTAAGCATCACAGAGCCCAGCCTCCTGAAGGAGGAAAAGCTGGCGGTGATCCTGGGCTCAGAGGGTGACGGCCTCACCGAGGACACCATCGCCGCCTGCGACTACACGGTGAAGATCCCCATGTACCACGGAGTTGACTCCCTGAACGTAGCCGCCGCCAGCGCCGTGGCCTTCTGGGAGCTGCGCAGCCGATAACGGAAGGTTTGCCGCAGCACAATTGTGCTGCGGTCAGCTTATCCGTGAAAAGTTCGTGATTTTCCTCAGGTTTTCTCATATTTGTCCTTGACAAGCGGATTTTGCTGTGATATAATTCTTCACGCTGTTAGTGAGTGCGTTTGATATGGGCCTTTAGCTCAGTTGGTTAGAGCATCCGGCTCATAACCGGACGGTCCCGGGTTCGAGTCCCCGAAGGCCCACCACTTACATCAATATAGGGGTATAGCTCAATTGGTAGAGCGGCGGTCTCCAAAACCGTAGGCTCAGGGTTCAAGTCCTTGTGCCCCTGC
>JAFQCY010000077.1 GCA_017399355.1 Oscillospiraceae bacterium | reverse complement strand
TTTTTCCCCTGTGCAGAAACCTGTTCAAAATGTTTATAACTTTTCGACCAAAGAAGTTTACAGCCTATTTATGGTCAACTACCCCCACAGAAACACTTCCAACTTTTTGCAGAGAAATGCAAAATTTTGCAATTCGGAACTGCAACAAGCCCTGCAAATTTCAGCACAAAAGCCAACCCCCCCAGATTGCCTCGATCCATGAAAATAGATGTTTCTCGAACTGTTGCCAGCACCATCAATCGACGACCTCCCCCTTTTTAAGGGGGACACAGGGGGTTGCTGCCGGCACTATCGTCAAATCGATGTTTATCGGTCTGTCGCAGTTCCGTACGACATCGTAGGGCGGGGGCTTGCGCCCGCCGCCTCTGCTCCGTAGGAGCAGAGGAAAAATCTTGCAATATTGCACGAATTCGCCTTAGGCGGTACAAATTTACAACTTTCTGCTGCCGGCGGGAGCGAGCCCCCGCCCTACGTTGGTAATTGGCAGTGCAGCAAGCTGTTCGGCAAATTTCTGTTTGATTATCTTTATTATGATGATGCACCCCCGAAGAATTTGTTCTTTGGGGGTGCTGTGCTTATTCTTCTATGGATAGATACTCGTAAATATCTTCTAACGGTTCGATGCTTTCAAAGATGGCCTGCTTTTCTTCCTCTGTCAGTTTGCCGGGCAGGCTCAGCTGGTACAGATAGCTTCCGTCTGTCCAGAACCATTGGCTGTAATTGTAGCTGTCAAGCTCTTTGCCATCCACGCATTCGGAATAATCCCAATAGAAACGGAATACTTCATGATCATCCAGCGTGAAGCTGTCGTAGCTTACTTTTACCGGCGCATTTGCGTCAAAGTGGAAGGAAATGACAGGCTTACCCGGCGTAATGGACACGGCGGTCCATTGCGATAAACTGATTACATCATCGCCGTAATTCCACTCCGTATGCACCTGTTCCACTTTCCCATCGATCTCGTCTACGGTTCCCACGGTAATGGCATGAGGATACCATACACAATCCTCTCCCTCCCAAAAGCAGTTGGGATAACGCAGATCTTCCTTCCCAACAATGACCGTGGGTACCATAAACTCTCTGATCTCGTCCGGCGCATCCGGCAGAGCGATATCCTCCCGGAAGGACAGATCGTATTTTTGATTTTCAGTATCGTATTCCGGGATGGCGTAGATGCTCGTTTCAATCTGCCCTCCCAGGGCAAAGCGCACTGCAGCAAAAATGCTCCCGGTCAGTACGATCATTACCGCTGCCGCAATCAGGCCAATGCGCAGCAGACGGGGACGGGTTTTGATCTTTTCTGTGGTATTGGCTGCTTCGGGTGCTTGCGCAAATTGCTGAGTTTGTGTTTCAAGCAATGCTCGTTGAAACTTGTTATACGTTTTCAAAGTTTATTCCTCCTTCAGATAGTTTGCCTGCAACAGCGCCTTGGCCCGTTGCAGCTGCTTGGAAATGGTGGATTTTGTTTTGCCCAATAGTCGGGCGATCTGACCAAGCTTCATCTCCTGTACATAGCGCAGCATCAGCACATCCCGGTAGATCTCCGGCAGCGCCTCAATGGCTCGCAGCAGCCGTTCATAGTCCTCGGAGGCTGCGATTTCCGCAAATACATCCTGCCCGTCCGCAATGACCAGGGTGTCGATGTCGGCATCCTCCTGCTTTTTCGGCAGCAGATCCAATGCAGCGTGCTTTGCGCTGGTCAGCACATAAGCCCTCAGCGCCTTCTCCTCCGAGGGCAGGCAGTGCCTCTGCCGTGAGATCCGAAACAGGGCATTTTGCACCGCATCCTCCGCCAGATGGTGATCCTGCAGAATTTGCTCCGCAACATACAGCATGGGTCTATGCCAGGTCTCGTAAAGACTTTCAAATGTTCGAGGCATAAGCGGCCTCCTTTCCATCGAGTGCACTCACATATATAGACGATACAAAAAGGAAAAATGGGACACTTTTCTGAAAAATATGAATCATGGATTGACAATCCCGTTATGAGAAGATACAATGAAAATATGAGACAGAAATGTTGCAAATCTTACATATTTTCTGATAGAATAAAAACTTTTGGAGGAAAAGCATATGAAAACCGCCAGAAGAATCCTTTGTATTTTTTTAGCGATTGCACTGACGTTGCTGCTGCTCCCCGTGACCTTCGGCGCTGAGAATGGGGAATTCTCCTACGAACGTTACGACGGCGACAGCAAGATTCGTATCCTGCAGTATCTCGGCAGCGGTGGGGAGGTTCAGATCCCGGAAACCCTGGAAGGTCTGCCGGTGAAGGAAATCGCCGATTCCGCCTTTGAGGGAAATGAAACCGTTACCTCCGTGACCATGGGAGACGATGTGGTACTGATCGGTGCTTTTGCTTTTCGGAACTGTACAGCCTTGCAGCAGATCCGCTTAAGTCATAATCTGAAATCCATCGGCCGAGAATGCTTTAAAGGCTGCTCCTCTCTGGAGGAGATCGTCATCCCGGATTCCGTTCTTCGTCTGGAGCTTCATGTCAATGCCGGTCTGTCCCAGGGCGGTATGTTCGAGGGCTGCGGCAAGCTGAAGAAGGCGGTGATCGGCGACGGCGTTACTTACATTCCCCTCTATGCCTTCAAGGATTGCCTTTCTCTGGAAGAAGTGACCATCGGCAAGAATGTGGAGCAGATCCTCTACTATGCCTTTGAAAATTGCACCGCACTTCAGACCGTAGATCTGCCGGATAGCCTGATCACCATTGAGGTCGGCGCCTTCAAGTCCTGTACCGGCCTCCGTGAGGTTCACTTTGGCGGCAGCCTGAAGACCCTGGCCAGCGAGGCATTCTATAACTGCAGCGATCTGAGGGAGCTGGTCTTGCCTGATAGTCTGGAGCATACGGATAATATCCTGCCTCTGCGAGGGGTTTTTGAAGCCTGTACAAGCCTGAAAACCGTGCAGCTGGGTCAGCGCCTGAAGAATATTGCAGACCGAATGTTCTACGATTGTGAAGCGCTGGAGTCCATCGCCATAGGCAATGCGGTCACCAAGCTGGGGGACTACAGCTTCTACCGCTGCGATCAGCTCCGGGCCATCCGTCTGCCGGACAGCGTGACGGAGATCGGTGCCCATGCCTTTGAGGAGTGCGCCGCTTTAGAGCGGATTGACTTCGGTGCCGGGCTGAAGGTGATCCATGCAGAGGCCTTCCGCCGCTGCGCTGCCCTTCGGAATATCGACCTGCCCAACAGCCTGGAGGAGCTGGAATATCTGGAATTCCACCGGGGCATTTTCCAGGAATGCACCGCTTTGAAGCGTGTGATCATCGGAAACGGCATCGAGATCTTGCCGGAGCGCCTGTTCTGGGGCTGCATCTCTTTGGAAGAGGTGGTCATCGGCAGAAATGTCAAAACCGTGGAGGACTATGCCTTCTGGAGCTGCAATTCCCTGAAGACCGCATATTTCCAGGGAGATATGCCTGCCTGCGACCTGCAGACCAACCCCAGCCTCCTGACGGATATCACCTGGTACTATCTGCCGGGCCGCAGCGGATTCCCCGAAGAGGCCATTTGCAATGAGGATTTCGTGAAGATCACCTTTGATGCCTGCGGCGGTGAGACCCCGCTCCATGACGGCAGCTATGCAGCAAGCTATGTGCGCTACAGCCAGAATGGCTGGACCTCTGAGCCGGGCATCCCCATCCGGGAGGGCTATAGCTTCCTCGGCTGGATCCGGGAGAATGACAGCCACGGCCATCTGGACTTCAACTGCTGCAAGTTCTTTGAAGATACCACCCTCTATGCCCAGTGGGAGATCAATTCCTACCGCATCCTCTTTGACCCCGGCTGCGGCGTTCTCGCCGAGGGCGGCAGGGAACTCACTTATGGAGAAACTGTGGGCCAACTGCCGATCCCTGCAGCGGAGAACAATCTGTTCCTGGGCTGGTATTATCTTGCCCCCGATGGAACCGAGACAGAGCTGCTGCCCCATACAGCCATGCCTGCTCACGATCTGATCGCTTATGCCAAGTGGTCTGAGGAAGCAGAGGGCTGCAGCATCCTCTTTGATACCACGGGAGGGAGCTTCCTCCCCGGGCAGTGGGTGATGCCCGGCAGTCTGCTGACTCCGCCGGATGCACCGGTAAAAGAGGGATATCTCTTCCTGGGCTGGTACGCTGACCCGGAACATACGGAGAAATTTGACTTCGAAGAAACTCGGATCGAGAACGACACGGTGCTATATGCCCATTATAAACCGGAGAACCAACGAGCGCTTCCTCCGCTGCCGCCCCAGGGCCTTGCGCTGGCGGAGCTCAGCCCAAGGGAGGCAAAGATCTCCTGGCAAAGCTCTGCGGATGCAACCGGCTACCGGCTCTATCTGGACGATGTCTGCATCTCGGAGCATGGCATTCCCCAGGCTGAATTTGTGCTGCAGAATCTTGTGCCCAAGACGGAATACACCCTCTGGGTCACCGCCGTCAATGCTGAGGGCGAAAGCGGCCCTGCTTCTCTCACCTTTACCACCCCGGAGCAGACTTATAGGGTTACCTGGGATGTAGACGGTCTGATTACCCATGAGGTCTACGGGGAAGGGGAGATGCCGGTCTACAAGGGCTATACCGAAAAACCGGCAGATGAGACCCATATCTATCATTTCTCAGGCTGGTCTCCCGCCCTTGCACCGGTCACGGCGGATGTGACCTATACAGCCCAATATGAGGCCATACCCATTACTTTTACCGTCACCTGGGATGTGGAGGGATCCATCACCACAGAGACCTACCCTGTGGGTGCAATGCCCCGGTTTAAGGGGAAAACGGAAAAAGCCTCCGATCAGCTCTTTGCCTATACCTTTGCGGGCTGGTCGCCGGAGCTGCAGCCGGTTACTGCCAATATCACCTATACCGCAAGCTATACCCGCTCTGTCAAGCCTACCAGCCCCGACGGCCATTTTGCAGATGTGCCGGAAAGGGCCTGGTTCTACCGGGAGGTCTATGCTGCCGATGGTCTGAAGCTTATGGGCGGCATCTCAGCCACGGAGTTTGACCCCATGGGCTCCATGACCAGAGCTATGCTGGTCACGGTTCTCTGGCGCATGGAGGGCTCGCCGGAGCCCGCGGCCTCCAATCCCTTTGCGGATATTCCCCAGGGGATCTGGTATACCAAGGCCGTGATCTGGGCGGCAGAGCAGGGCATTGTCAATGGCATCTCCGCCACGGAGTTTGCACCAGATGCCCCCATCACCCGGGAGCAGATCGCCACCATTCTCTACCGCTACACCAGGGCAAAGGGCTATGATTTGGGCGAGCCTGCAGATCTCTCCTCCTACCCGGATGCCGCAAAGCTCTCGCCCTATGCCGCAGAGCCTATGGCTTGGGCGGTTTCCGCCAAGCTGGTCAGCGGCACCCAGGAGGGCAGCGCCCTCTACTTAGATCCCCAGGGTAAGGCCATCCGAGCCCAGGTAGCGGCCATTATCGTCCGCTATGTTACCAATATTTTAGCATAAACAAAGCGCCGAGCGAAGGGGAAATCCCATCGCCCGGCGCTATATTATTTTGCGATACAGGAGTTTGTGGAACAGTATAATGCACCCAAAGGGAGGAAGCAAACAGTTCGAGAAACACAAATTTAACGGCGCTACTCAGGGGCAAACAGAGAATCCTGCGAGTTATTTGTAGTTCAAACACAGACTGATTTGCATCTGCTTGTTACCGTTCCAAATCCATGGACATAGCCACGGTTATTAGCTCTTGGCATTCGTCTTTTGCTTTGCCAACAAATCTCTGTTCCCTGATTAGAAAATCAGCTGATCTGTAATAGCGCTTCAGGACGGTTGCCAGCTGCGCTCTGCTGACCTCGCCTTGCGGATTCAGCAGCAGACCATCCGGCTCTGCGCTGCCCCGGAGCAGGTCCTCCCCAAGGCACCAGCTCATGGCTTCTATTGCCCAGGGGCTGACCCGGACTCCATCGGGGAAGGCCGCGAGGAGGTCGCCGGAGGGGAGCGTAATATCCGGATCCTGCAGCCTGTGATAGCGATACAGCACCACCGCCAGCTGCTCCCGGGTCAGGCTCCGCTCTGCTTCAAAGGTCAGGAAAATGCCGGTCGGAACGGGGGGATCCTCCTGGACAATGGGGTAGCCTGTCATAATATGAGGATAGGCCCAGGCTGCTGCCTGGGAGTACCAGAGATCATCAGGAAGATCTGCGTAGGCCGAATAGGGAAATTCTGCCTGTGGAGCGCCGGCCATACGCCATAGCACCGTGACCGCCATGGCCCGGCTCACGGCCTCCTCGGGGGCAAAGCTTTCATTCCCCATGCCCTCCATCCAGCCCTGTTCCGTGACAAAGCGGACGGCATCGGCATACCAGATGTCCTCGGGTACATCTGCATAGGCCCTTGCGGAGAAGCCGCAGGAGAATAAAACCAAAACACTGCAACAAAGGCACAAAATGCGTTGTTTCATCATAACCTCCTTATTGAACTGTGGATCTGACGTAAATTCGAAGATAACCACTTACCAGAACCAGCAGGCGCTCTCCCTGGATATAGACCTCCGCACCAACGATCGGCTCATTTGCCTCCAGATGGGCATCCGGCAGCTCTTCCTCGGAGCAGCAGCTTCCCACCGTGCCGATGAAGGGCAGCTCTTCCACGGCATCCAGATTTTCCGCTTCACCGGGCAGCAGCTCGTAGAGCATGCCGTTTACAAAGAGCATGGGCGGATAGGACGGCAGTGCGGGCGGGATCTCGATGCTCTCTGTGACAGAGGGCTCTGTGGGGCTTTGAGTGGTAGTGGGCGGCTGCGTAGAGGGGATTGGCTCTGTGTGGCTGCTGGGTTCAGTAGCTTGGGAAGATTCTGTGGTGATAGGCTCTGTAGTGATAGGCTCTGTAGTGATAGGCTCTGTAGTGATCGGCTCTGTGGTGATCGGCTCTGTCTCTGTGGTGGAAGAATTTGGCTCCTCCGATTCCTCGGTGGACGGCATCACGACCACGGTGGGAAGCTCCGGCGCTTCGCCCATGGGCAGCAGGCCATAGCCGATCAGCGCCCCTAAGAGCAGGACGAGACAGGCGCAGGCCGCCAGCTCAAGCCGCTTCAGCCCCAAGGGCCTTCCTTTGGGCGCAACCATGGCCTCCTCCACATAGCCTTCACCAATCTGCCCCAGGGCTTGGGTGAACTGCTCTGCATTCATTCCAGCATCCCCCTTTCTATGAGATACGTCCTGAGCTTTTCACGCAGCCGAACCAGCCGCACGGAGATGGCCTTCTCAGACCGTCCTGTGCGCTTGGCAATGGCCTCATAGCTGTCAGAGAACCAATAGCGCCGCAGGAAGATCACCCGATTCTCTTTGCTCAGGCTGTCCAAAAAGCCCTCGATGCTTTTGACCAGCTCCTTCTGCTCCAGCTGCCTTTCAGCAGAGAAACCTCCCTGCAGACAGTCCTGAAGCTCCTCCAAGGCTGTGTCAAATTGGCTGTTGCGTTTTTGGGCGCTGTCCCTGCGGTACCGTTTCAGAGATAGATTTCTCACGATCCTGCACACGAAGCTGCCCAAATGCCTGGGCTTTTGCGGCGGGATTACATTCCAAACGCCCAGCCAGCTGTCGTTGAGGCACTCCTCCACGGCACCGCTGTCGCCCAGGATGTTTGCAGAAATTTGACGGCAGAGCTTGCCGTATTTTTGTTCCAGAGCCAGAATGGCCTCTTCCGAGCGCTCAAAGAAAAGGTCAATGATCCTCTCATCCTGCACCGACAGCACCTCCCGTCATAAATTAAGTACCCATTGAGATGAAAAAACTACATCTATTCTATCTCAAAAAAATGTATCGCACAAGAAAAAAGAAAACGGACAGCCTTCCATCTATGGCCCAAGGGCTCCAATTGTCCAACAGCCATAAGGAAAAGTGTCCGTAAGTTCATAATAGCGCAAGAAAGGGAAGTTATCAATCTGATTTTACAAGCGAAGTATTCTGCCGGATCTCGGGAAGAGTGCCCCACACCAAATACCATGCCAAAGCGAGGCCGAATCGATGTTTCTCGAACTGTTTGCCGCACCAAAGCCCCCCTTGTCAAAGGGGGTCGGATCGCCTTTCAGGCGATCCGGGGGGATTCGTGCAGGCATTACGAATTCGCCGAAACCCTTGTAAAATAACGGTGTTGCGGCGTGCGGAATCCCTCCGAGTCGCCTTTTCAAGGCGACCCACTTCAGCACAAGGCATAAGTTCGACCAACCAAATTGAAAATTTGGGGTCTCACTTACCTTTAACAAGGGAGGCTTTAAGGACTGCAAACTGTTCGTCAAATTTCTGTTTGGCAGCTTTCGGGAACTGCGGTCGATAAACAAAATGCCGCCACCGGGCGCGGTCTGCCCGGTAAAAAATCCGGTATGCCCGCACCGCCCGATGGCGGCATCGTACTGATATCATAGCTGCTATCTGTAGTCAAGCAAAAAGAGGAGGAGCCTCATGCTCAGGCAGGATCGTCCAACCCTAACAAGGAGCCCTCTCCTCTCTGCTCTATGCTATCACATTGAGAGCAATCGTTCAAGTTATGTTCTACCGAATTGCATTCAATTTGCGTTTCCTACCGGATCTTTTTTCAGTATCTTTTGAAACCTTGCAAAGAAAACAACCGTCGTGACCGTGGCGGCCAGGATGTCGCTGATGGGCTCTGCCAGGAAGACTGCAAAGACCTGATTGCTGAGGAAATTCGGCAGGATATAGATCAGGGGGATCAGCAGGATGAGCTTTCTGAGGCAGGCCAGGACGAGGCTGATCTTTGCCTGCCCCAGAGCCACAAAGCTCTGCTGGCAGCTGATCTGAAAACCCAGGGAGAAAATGCCTGCCATATAGATCCGCAGCGCCCATGCGGCATAATCCGCCAGGGCGGCATCGCCGGTGAACATCCCGGAAAAGACCCTGGGGAGCAGCATGATAGCTGCCCAGCAGAATCCGCTGAAGCAAATGCAGGCAAGAAACTGGCACTTGAAGGCCTCTCTCACCCTGGCCGGATTATGAGCGCCGTAGTTATAGCTGATGATGGGCTGGCCGCCCTGGCAGATCCCCTGTAACGGCATGGTCACCAGCTGGCAGATGCTGGTGACGATGGTCATGGCACCCACGGCAATATCGCCGCCGTATTTGGACAGGCTGGAGGTAAAGCTGACAGAGAGCAGGCTCTCCGTTGCCAGCATCACAAAGCTGGACACGCCCAGCGCAAGGCAGGGGAGGACAATCTTCGCTTCCGGACGGAAATGCTTTACCCGCAGCCGCAGAATGGTCTTCTTGCCGGAGAGGAAACGCAGCACCCACACGGCCCCCACGGCCTGACTCAGCACCGTAGCCAGAGCAGCGCCTTTGACTCCCAGATCCAGGAGGAAAATAAAAATAGGATCTAATACAGTATTAATCACCGCACCGATCACCGTGGTCAGCATACTGATCTTCGCAAAGCCCTGGGTCGTAATGAAAGGGTTCATGCCCATAACAGTCAGGACGAAAACCGTACCCAGAATATAGATCCTGGCATAGTCCAAGGCATAGGGCTTGGTGACCTTGCTGGCACCAAAGAGCTCCAGCAGCTGGGGCGCAAAGAGATAGAATACGACCGTCAGAATCACAGACAGCCCCATCAGCAGCGAAAAGCAGTTACCCATGATCTTTTCGGCGGTTTGATTGTCCCGTTTGCCCATAAAAATGGCGGCCCGGGGCGCACCGCCGGAGCCTAAAAGCAGAGCAAAGGCATTGATCAGCATCAGTATGGGCATAAACAGGCCTGCCCCCGTCAGAGCATCGGCACCGATTTCGGGAATATGGCCGATATAGATGCGATCCACAATGTTGTAAAGCAGGTTAATGACCTGGGCAACCACCGCCGGGATTGCAAGCTGCGCCAGAAGACGGGGAACCCTTGCCTGTCCCAGCACTTGAGTGTTTTGATTCAATTTCGTTCCATTCCTTTCTGCGGAGGCATCACAGGAAAATGGCGGGCTTCTTATAGCCCGATGCATTTTCCTTGAGCATCCCGGTGATCCATGTCATAAAAGGCGCAGGCAGGCTGCGGCACTGCACCGGGCAGAGCTGCACGCAGCGCAGGCAGTTGATGCACTTCTCGGTGTCCGTTAAGTGGGGCTTGTCCGTGGGAATTGCACCCACGGGGCAGCCTTCGGCGCAAAGACCGCAGCCAATGCAGCTTTCCTCTGCTACGGGATGGAAGGCCGAGGGCTTGGGCTGCAAATAGGGTTTGTTCCCAGGAACCGTAACCGCCGTAGGGCAGTCCAATTTCGCCAATACGTCCGCCGCAAATTGACGGGCGATCCTCTGATCCTCCGCATCGGGCCGCCCGGCCGCCACAGAACGCACAATGGAATGCTCCGCAATAAAGGCGGCTGCGGCAATCACGGAGAAGCCATTTGCCTCCAGAGCATCCAAAGTCTCCAGCAAGCCGTCGTCAAATTCCCGATTACCATACACAGCGACTGCAACGGCCTTCTGTCCCTCGCCCCGGATCTGAGACAGCCGCTCCAAAGCAATCTGCGGAATACGTCCTGCATAGACGGGGAGCACAGCCATAAGAAGATCTCTCTCATCCAAAACCGGGGCAGAGAATTCCTTTGTCAGATCTACCTCTGTTACGGGCAGTGCAAAGCCTGCGGCGATGGCATCTGCCACCTTCTTCGTACCGCCGGTGGGACTGAAATGGGCAAGAACCAGTGTTGCACGATCCATGGTCAGAACCTCCTGAGATGATTTACCTCCATTATACACCTGCGGCAGCAACTTTGCAAAGGGGAAAATCCCATATCTACTTTAATAAGAGGATAGAAGCGACAAAATAAGAAGAAAAAAGCGACAAAATGGGGCTTGTTTTTTTCTATTTTTATGATATAATTACGATATATAACTAAAATGGGATTATACTATGCCTCTTTAAGGATGCTATGTTAAAAATGGGAATATAATGTAAAAATTTATGCTTATTACTGCAGCGATTTTGTTATTTTATCATTTGCCACATGGAATCCCTAAATAAGCTTGAATCTGCGTTTCAGATAATTGAGGAAGTGAGAATCTTTGAAACGTTTCAAGGAAATATGGATATTTCTTCTGATCTTTGGACTGGTTGGCTGCTGCGGCCGGGCTTCACCAACTCTGCCCGATCTGGAATTGCCTGATGCCTTACCGTTTTTCGATGGCGAGATGATTCACGATAGGATATCGCCTGCGGAGATTACGGACGATTGGCCCTTCGAGGAAGGGGCTGCAGATGTGACAGAGCTGTCGGATGAAAGTGCTTTTGTTTTCACGGGACTTCCGGCAGGGGAGTCCGCCCGGGTACTGGAGTACACCGCCTTGCAGATCGACTCCGGCGCAAGCTTTGTGGTGCGCATCACGCAAAATACAGAAGAATAATTATGAGATCTCTGAAGGGAGTACATTAAGATGAGAATGAGGTTCAAACGCATATTGTCATTGCTGCTGGCGCTGGTTATGGTGGCAGCGCTGCTGCCGGTTACGGATATTTTTGCGGAAACGGCCGGCCTTTTCGAGTATAACATTGACCTGGTATCCAACCCGGCTATCGGAATTCTCCGAGTCGAAGGATGGGCATACTTTGGATGGGATTCCGGGAAATCCATTGAGGTGCATGTTTATGTGGGCGGCCCTACAGGCACTGCGGGAGTGGAAGGCTTTCCCCTTGAGGCCAATCTTCCCCGTCCTGACGTGAATACTGCGTTTAACATCAGCGGTGATCACGGCTTTGCAGCCGATCTTCCGATTGCCCGAAAATATGGCACGCAGCCTGTGTACTTTTATGCAGTTTACGGCGATACAGTCCAGCCGCTGGGCGATCCCCGTATGGTCTATATTTCTCCTCCCGATCCTCCCTACGGCGATGCCTACTGGAATCTTTCACAGTACGACTACTGCCCCAATGTCCCCGATGGTGTCTATCGCATTTCCTCCGCTGCCAACCCCAATTTTTCCTTTGATATGACAGACGGCAGCGTGAATCATGGCGCTAATCTGCAGCTTTACCAAAACCTTGCAACGGATGCCCAGCTCTTCCATCTGCGCCGTATCTCCCAAGTGGATGTAAAGACCGGCAACGGAGCCCTGGAAAAGCGCACGGTTGTCTCCTTTATGAATATCAAGTCCCAGCATTTCCTGGATAAGGACTCCAACAGCTATAATGTACAGCAGTATGGCGACCTGCCGGAAAATGAATTCCGGCAGTGGATCCTGCACGATAACGGCGATGGAAGCTACAGTTTTGAGTCTGTGAAAGAGTCCGGATGGTTTATGACGATCGACGGCGGCGTGATCCAGAACGGTGCGAATATCAGTATTGCGCGCCCCGATGGTTCTCCTACCCTCTATCAGAGGTTCTACCTCAATGCAGAGTATGTCCACGGCGATAACCGCTTAAGCGCTTTGACCGGCTACCTCAAAACCGGCCAGAATCGCCTCTGGGTCTCCACCGCCACTTCCTATACGGATACCTACGTGCTGGATATTCGTGATAAAAGCACAGCAGAAGGGGGCAAGGCGCAGATTTGGTCAGCTTTTGACGGTGTAGCTGCCGAGGGCAGTGTGTCTTTGCATCAGATCTTTGACATTCAGGAGGATGGCCGGGGCTGGTATACCATCCGCAGTATCAATTCCGGCCTGTACCTTGCTGCCGCCAGCGGCGCAGCGGGGAGGCATCTGGATGAGGTACAGCAGTGGAATACTGCCGGAGATGCAGCCAAGTGGGCCTTTGTCCCCAGGGTCCGCAGTGGCAATACCACCATCAGCTACTGGATCGTTAACAAGGCCACGGGCCTATACCTGCTCCGTTTAGATAATGGCGATGGCAAGCCTGTGTGTTTAAGCTATCTTGACAATTCCTCGGTGGTTGAGTCTGACTGGCGCTCCTGGGGCTTGAAGAGCTGTCTTTCCATTGCCGATCAAGGCACCATCACCAACGGTGTCACCGGTGTTGCCGCAGACCGCTTTGATACCACTGATACCATCAATCTCCCCATTAAGATCTATGACTACAACGACGACGGCATGCTCTTTGAGTATTCTCTGAATACCAAGAAGGATAACGGTGCTTTCACCCTGACCCACGCCAGTGATACCCCTAACTACACCTCCTGGGCGATCGGTCAAACCACGACCGGAGCGGGAAGCTTCCCGGATACCAATGCTACCGGCCAAACTTACTTTATCGGCGATGGTAAGTTCTGGACAGCCTCTCCCGACGGTCGGAATCACATCTATGCCGTCAATCGGGATATCGCAACGGCTGATATTGATCTTCAGTATCTGTCCGACTATCTGAACTACAGCTTCTACGGCGAAATGACCACCGGCAATGCAACCATGGGTCTGCTGAAGCCCACCCTCCGGGAGGTGGACGGATATATTCTGCCGCAGTACAATGATGAGGTCGTTGCCTTTATTGCGGATCTGCTGGAGAAAATCCTGCCCATCAGAGAAGGCTGGGACGGGAAGATGGAAAGTCTTGCAAACATTCAGGATATTCCTCTGGGCACGGTGCTGGAGGGCTACGACAAGGATATGGCAGGTCTCCTGATCGAGCAGCTCATTGCCAATAACAATACGAATAACGATACGAATAACGATACGAATAACGATACGAAACAATTGCCCCAATACAAAACAGATCCCGCCGAGCGCAGAATCCAGATCTATGATAATCTGGTGACGACCTATCAGAAGGAGAACCTCCTCATCGGCACCTGGGATGAGTGTAAGGCTGAGATCAAGAGCTATACCGATGCGGCCTACTTCCTTTTGAACAACCTTTTCTATCCCGGCTCCTATAATATGCCCCAGGACAAGTTCGACTACCTGGTGCTCTCCAAGGCAGAGCTCTCCAACGGTAAAAGCGCTTATGTCTTCGACTCCAACTTCTCCACTACCTATAACTATGTGGAGAATGTAACCGAGAGCGCGGTGGAGTACGACTTTGATGCAAAGACCATCTCCAACAGCAGTATGCTGGGCAAACCGGAGCTCCGTGCGCTCCTTACCACCGTTGGCGGACCCTATTTCACCTTCCTGCCTGTTTGGGAAGCGGAGAACGTTCAGAAGGATTTCTCCAACGTGTATTCGGAATCCTTCGAGAATAAGAACTACAACTATGTTCTCCAGTGCAGCGGTGTATTTACCTATACGGAAAACGATGGGCTGTTCTTTGACTTCGCAGGTGACGATGACGTTTATCTCTTCATCAACGGCCAGCTCGTCCTGGATATCGGCGGCGCTCATGCCATCACTACGGTGAACATGAATGTGAACGACTATGTCTATGCCGCCAGAGCCGCTGTTGCTGCAGGCTCTACCGATCCCCGAGACCTGGCTCTTGCTCTGGAGGATGGCGAAGACTACTCCTTCGACTTCTACTATATGGAGCGCCATACCTCCGGTGCCAATATGCGTATTGCCACCAATATCCGTGTCTCCGACCCCAATCTGGATGCCGAGAAGAAGGCTTACCAGAACGGTCAGGAGCTGAACAACGGCGGCCTGGTTAACACGAAGGAGCATGTGGAGTACAGCTTTGTGCTCTCCAACCCGGAGGAATCCATTGCAAATCTCTATCACCTGAGCTTTGCCGATGCAAAGCTGGGTGTGACCATCGACTCTGTGAAAGGCCTGACGGTCAGCGGTGACAAGACCCTCAACAGCCTGGGCAACACCCTGACCGTAGCGGATCTGAAGGTCTACTTCACCAACCAGAAGGGGACAACACAAGAGGTTGTTCTGGACGGCACGGACGAAGATCTGAAGAACTATCTGGCCCAGATCAACGGCCACGGCTTGCTGCCCGGCTGCTCTGTGGAGATTCGAGGTATCTTCTATAATATTGAGGACAGCGATTTTGTCAGCGGCCGCTTTGCCAATACCCTGCAGGTCAGTGCAAATCAGGAGGCAAACGGCGAAGGCGATACCTATCAGGCCAGCGATAATATGGTGGTCTGCGCTGCCTCCGGCCCTCAGTACTATCAGTGGAGCGGCAATGTCCTGAATGTGACCGCTGCCGACTTCACCGGGGATGTTAATACGCTCCTGCAGGAGGAAAACAGCGCTCTCTTGGAGCAGATCGCTCCTGCGACCTCTTTGGGTACGATTACGAAACTGGAGATCTGCGACATGAAGGGCAATGCCCTCCCCAGCAGCAATGCAACCGCCGATGCAACCGGCATTTCGCTTAACTACAGCAATCCCGGCACCTATGTGCTCTATGTGAAGGTCACTCAGAGCGATAACAGTACGGTGATCATTCCCGTGCAGGTGAATGTTGTAGATGTAGAGGACAGCGTTTTTGTCCTGGACTACGGCCTCAAGGTCGATCTGACCGAGGTACTCATCGCCAAGGACAGCCTGTCCGTTGCGGGTAAGAATACCAAGTATGTTTTTGAAGCTCTGACAAAGACAGCGCCGAGCTATGAGAATAATCATATCACCTTCTCCGACGGCCAGCAGACCATTGATGGCACTTACGGAAAATACCTCCTGGAGGACAAAACTCTGGAGTATCATCCCAAGGGCTTCATGGAGAGCGCAGATACGGTCTATCTTGCGGTTCGTGTCTATGAGGGTGATCCCGGCGAGAATGTTGGCACTGTTGACATCAACAAAGAGATCGAGATGTATAAGAAGATCACCGTCCTGCCTGCCAACGTGGTCTACTATGAGGATGATTTCCCCGCAATCAAATATTACAGTAAAAATGACGGAACCACGGACAATACCTTCACCATTGACGGAGAGGGCAGCGGCGCCATTTACCAGTCCGCAGACCAGTCCGGCAACTACGGCTATGACGATGCCTATGCAAGCGGAACCACCCAGAGCGGTAACTCTGCCCATGCCATTAAGATCCTGGATGCCAAGGTCGCCGCAGAGTTCAGCTTTGCCGGTACGGGCTTCGAGCTGATCAGCCGCTGCATGATGGCGGACGATTGCGTGTTCTATCTGGATGTGTACAAGGATCAGGATACCCTGGTCAAGCGCATTCCCGTCATTCTGGAGTATGACGATATTGCGGTTAGCAATGGCACCGAGGGTATTTATCAGGTGCCCGTGGTCAAGATAGACGACCTGGCCCACGGTACTTATCTAGTACAGATCCACGGTGTTCCCGCCTATCAGAAGGACGAGGACGGCAACTTTATTAAGGATGACAACGGCAGCTTTGTGATAGACACAGTAAACGCTCCCACGCTATACATTGACGGCCTGCGTGTCTATAATGCCCTGGATATGAGCGACCCCAACCGTGACCATTATGCAGACGGCGAGGATACGGCCCAATTCCTGGAGATCCGGGATCTGCTCCTGGAGGGTAAGGCCTCTGTGATTACTGCAGATTCTGCGAACTACTCCATCACCAGCGGCATCAGCACCTTCACCGAAAACCGCAATGGTGAAAGCTATCCTGTAGACTGCTTTATCATCAACAGCGTTTCTCACTATGGCTACTTTGTCGATGCCGATGGGGAGCGCCGGGTCGGCCTGCGCAGAGAGAGCAACAAGCATGGAAACAGCTGCTTTACTTTCAGCTTTGCCAAGACCCTGGGGAATCGTGACTATTACTACATCCATCTGAACCTAGCTGACACAGCCTGCTATCTGAAGAAGAACGAGGACGGCAGCGTAGCGCTTACCGAGCTGGGTGAGGAGACCGGCTTCCTCTGGGAGATCAGCTACCTGAATTCTGCCAAGGGCATCGTTACCATCCGCAATCAGGCAGAGGGCTATCTAAGCCTCGCCTCTGTGGATGCCGCAGCCAAAACCGGTGAGATCCGGGTGCTGCAGACCGAAGCAGTCACCAATGATCAGAAATGGCAGCTGGGCGCTGTGCCCACCAAAGAGGTCTTTGCGGGCAATGCCGTTACCTCGGTCAATGACTATCTGGTCTTTGGCCCCAACAATGAGCTTTATCTGGACGGTGTCAATGCTAACCAGGCCCTGGCCTTCTACTTTACCCCCGATGATCTGCCTGAGACCACTACCATGATCCAGGTTGGTGTTCATGTGCTCAATGATGGCCGTCTCTTTGGCAATGGGGGAGCGCTGATCAACCACGGCAGCCTCTATCAGAGCGCCAATACCGAGATCCCCGGCTGGAAGGTTCTGGATGACGCCATTGCAACCTCTACGGAGCGCTACTATCCCATCGATCTGAGTGTCTGTAAGTACGATGCGGCAAACAACCGCTATGAGGTGGTGCTTTACTGCGAGGATGGTTATCTCTCCTTCACCAACCTGAAGGTCTCCGGCGGCAGCATCCGTGTGGTCAACAGTCAGCTTGCAGATCTTCGCTATCAGAATGGTGTGCTGCAGCTTTTGACCTCTGTTGGCGCATCCCAGACCAAAGCCTGGATGGCGGTCAGTAATCCCGGGGACTATGTGGACTTCGCCTCCCTGTCCCGGCAGATGAATGCCACCATCCTCTATGAGCCTGACCTGGATACCGGTGAGTTTGTCCCCGCTGTGCCCAACCCCGAGGATTGGGTGGTGCTGGTCGGCCGCTCCCTGCTGTTTAAGGACATGGTCAAGATGCGCTTCTACTTCAATATCTCTGCCACCGGCGTTACCACGGCCACCCCCGAGAACAGCGGTCTGCTGGTCTGGACGGCAGAGGAGTATGCCGCTCTGGATAGCTACACTGTTAACACCGCCGGCCAGCAGATCCGTGGCTTGACCCACTCGGTCAATGGCTACTATGCCGATACCAAGGGTATTCCGGCCAAGAATATGGTGGATACTCTCTATGTCCGGGCCTATGTTATCCTTCCTGACGGCAGCTATGCCTACAGCGAGGTCACGGAGTTCAGCCCGGTGATGTATGCAAAGCTGATCCTTCAGAAGGAGGATGCCGCCGAGAGCATGAAGGATTTGGCCATCGCCCTGATGAACTACGGCGCAGCGGCTCAGGTCTACTTTAACTACAAGACCGATACCCTCATGAATGCCTGGCTCACCGAGGAGCAGAGAGCCTATTCCTGGAGCGAGGATATGATCCAGGCTCTGCCTAAGGATTGCAGCAAGTATCTCTATACTGCAGACGACCGTATTGTCTGGAGAGGTTCTTCTGTGACCTTTGTTGGTGCGGTAAATCAGAACTTCTATTTCCAAATTCCGGAAGAACTGACCCAAAATGCACAGAAGATCGAGCTGCTGTACTGGACACAGAGCGATTATGACGAGCTGTCTCAGCTGACGGTGGAGAACGCAAGAAAGGTTACCTACAGCCTGGAAGAGGGCAGAGCCGTGATCGAAGGCACTGCAGCCAAGGATCTGGGCAAGGCCTTCTACTTCGCCGTGCATATCGTCTACGAAGACGGTGAGACATTCAGCAAGCTCTGGGTAGACAGCGCCCATGACTATGCAAGACGTGTTCTCTCCAACGGCACAACTTCCGATGCCATGAAGGCTCTTGCAAAGGCCCTTGTATACTACAGCTGCATGGCAAAGATCCAGTTAGGAGGCTGATCCGGTGAAAAAGATATACGAGCATCCCGTAATCGAGATGGAGAGCTTCCGCCTCGCCCAGCAGATCACCTCCTGCGGCGCATTGAGGATCAACCTGACCGATTCGGCCTGCGTTCTTGGCTCTCCCGATGCTACGGAGGAGATGAAGCGGCTTGCCTTAGCAGGCTGCTTCCTGGATGGCTGCCTTTTGCCTGTGACCGGTATGGATATGGATGACGGCTACTGCGTCATGACCAATGTAAACGTGGCATTCTCTTCATAAATACAGATAAGGAGGTTTCTCTATGAAAGAATTCATCAAGCCTGAGCTGCGCTGCCTGCCCTTTACTGTTGAGGACGTTCTGACCCTCAGCTCTGCGGAACTTCCGCCTTCCGGCGACATTGATCCGCTGCCCACCATCGATGAGGATGAGGGCGTTATTGTTTAAGATATGGATCCGGCTTCCACGATTTCGTGGGGAAGCCTGAACGCAATTTTACAGGGCGGAGATCAAACCGCCCTGTATTTGCGTATTATTTCGTAACAGAAGAAAAAAACAGGAGGAACTACATAATGCGTAATCGAATCACCAGAGTTGTCACTTTGGTCCTGTGCCTTGCCATGCTCGCCTGCTTGCTTCCTCAGTTTGAGGTTCCAGCATTTGCAGCAGCAGAGTACCCCAATACCCATGTCAATACCGGCAATATGGCTGCCGATATCGTTGCTGTAGCGGTCAGCCAGGCCGGCTATTGTGAGGGTTCTCTCTCCGGCAATCCTGCCTACGCCGGCTCCAATAACTATCAGAAATACGGTCAGTGGTACGATGCCAATGTGGATAACATCGGCGTGACCTATGCCGCCTGGTGCGCTGCCTTCGTGTCCTGGTGCGCCAATCAGGCAGGCATTCCCTCGGATATCATGTACTACCATGCTTACTGCCCCTATGGTGTAAATTTCTTCAAGAACCAGGGCCGTTTCCAGTATGCGGCCAGCCGTGGCGGCTCCTATATCCCCAATCCCGGTGATATTATCTACTTTGCCCCCGCAGGCAGCTCCACCTCCTCCCACGTGGGTATCGTTCGCTATGTTGCTGACGGCTATGTCTATACCGTAGAGGGCAATACCTCCGGTCAGAACGGCGAGGTCAACGAGGGCGGCGGCGTGTTCCTGAAGAGCTACTCTCTGTCTTACTCCAGAATCTATGGCTACGGCACCCCTGCCTATACCGATAACTCCGGCCATAATCCCATCGGCCAGATCGACAGCGTTACCGCCGTAGGCCCCGGCAAGATCAGAGTCTGTGGCTGGACCATGGATGAGGATGCCCTTTGGACGCCGCTGACGGTGCATATCTATGTGGGCGGCGGCCCCGGCGATCCTAATGCCGAGGGACATATTATTACTGCTGACCAGCTCCGTGAGGATGTGGGTCAGGCATACCCCTTTGCCGGCAATTACCACGGCTTTGATACAGTGATCAGCACCGGCAAGAGTGGCTGGACGGTGGTCAATGTCTTTGGCATGAACCAGGGCAACGGCGACAACACGCTTTTGACCAACTCCGGCTGGATCGTGGACGTTCCGAAGGATACGGAGGCTCCGGTTATTAGCGAGGTAGAGGTCAGCAATGTGACCTCCACGGGCTATACGGTTACCTGCACCGTAACGGACAACGTAGGCATTTCCAAAGTCCTTATGCCCACCTGGACGGAGGCCAGTGGCCAGGATGATATTATGTGGGGCGATGCAACCACCTTTATCATCAAGGCATCCTTTAACGTGAGCTTCTCCTCCCATAACTTTGAGTATGGCCAATATAACACCCATATTTATGCCTACGATCTGGCGGGCAATCACATCTGTTATCCCATTGTGGTGGATGTACCTCCGGTTCTGCCCTCTACGCCCGTCTCCGGCACAGTAGGGGAGGATACCTACTTTATCGCAAGCTCTATGAATAAGAACTTTGTTCTTGATGTGGATGGCATCTCTACGGAGAACCACGCCAACGTTCAGCTGTATTATACCCTGGGAACCTCCCCCAATCAGATGTGGAAAATCAGCGATCCCGATGGGGATGGCTACTATACCATCATTGCCCAGCACAGCGGCAAGGCCCTGGATGCAGCCGGTGGCGGCACCACCGATGGCACCAATGTGCAGCAGTACGATATTAACGGTTCCGATGCCCAGCTCTGGCAGCTGGTAGATAACGGCGACGGCACCTATCGTATTTTGAACAAGCTCAGCGGCCTGGCACTGGATCTCAAAGATGCCGTGCTGACGCTTGGCCAGAATATTCAGCTTTACACCTCCAACGGCACGCCTGCCCAGAGCTGGTACTTGATTCCTGCGGATACGGAGGGTCCCGAGATCAGCGATGTGCAGTTCACCGAGGTCAGCAATGCCGGTTTCCGTGTGACCTGCACCCTCAATGACGTTTCCGGCATCCAGAAGGTAGATTTCCCTGCCTGGACCTCCGCCAACGGTGCCGATGATCAGATCTGGCACGCAGGAAGCATTATCGGCAATACCGCTACCTGCTATATCCCCATTACTGAGCACAATTCCGAGCCCGGCCATTACGAGCTCCATATCTACGCAACGGACACCGTGGGTAATACCTCTGGGCTTTCCACCTTAGGAGTGGATGTTCCCAACCGCATCGGCAACAGCCCCATCAGCGGTACGGTGGCAGGCGGTACTTACTTCATCGCCAATTGCCAGAACCAGAACTTTGTGGCCGATGTAGACGGTGTATCTGCGGAAAATGGCGCCAATATCCACCTCTGGGAGACCCTGGGTGTGAACAAGAACCAGATGTGGGAAATCAGTGATCCTGACGGCGACGGCTACTATACCATCGTCTCTCTGTACAGTGGCAAGGCCATGGAGGCCGCAGCTGCCGGTACCACCGATGGCACCAATGTGCAGCAGTACGATCTTAACGGCACCGATGCCCAGCTTTGGCAGCTGATTCCCAATGATGACGGCACTTACTACATTGTCAATAAGAATAGCAGTTTGGTGCTGGATCTCTTCTTTGGTGTGGTGGCCAACGGCCAGAATCTCCAGACGCAATCGATTAATTTCTCCCCTGCACAGAGATGGTATCTCATCCCTGCAGAGCTCACCGGCCCCGAAATCAGCAATGTGCAGTTCACCGAGGTTACATCTGACGGCTTCCGTATCACCTGCACCGTGTCCGATCCCTCCGGTATTCAGAAGGTAGAGTTCCCTGCTTGGACAGGCTATAACGGCCAGGACGATACCGCCTGGTATGAAGCCACCGTTACCGGTAACACTGCCACCTGCTATATTCCTGTTTCCAACCACGGTTATGAACCCGGCTATTACGATGTCCATATCTATGCCTATGACGGCTACGGCAACCGCTCCGGTGTGGTAACCTCCGGTGTGACCGTTCCGAACCGCATTGGCATGGAGGCTGTTGACGGCAAGCTGGAAAACGGTACCTATTTTATTGCCACCGCACAGAATCAGAACTTCGTAGTGGATGTGGAAGCTGTGTCCACAGAGAACGGCGCCAATATCCAGCTCTGGGAGACCTTTGGAACGAGCGCCAACCAGATGTGGCAGATCGTGGATGCAGACGGTGACGGCTATTATACCGCCGCAGCCCTTCACAGCGGCAAATATCTGGATGTAGACGGCGGCGTTTCTGCCAGCGACACCAACGTGCAGCAGTACGAGGCCACCTACTCCGATGCCCAGCTCTGGCAGATCGTTCCCAATGAGGATGGCACCTACTGTCTCTACAGCAAGTGCGGCGGCTTTGCCCTGGATCTGTACTACGGCCAGGTGAGCAACGGTGTTAACATCCGCATCCACGATGTCAATGGCGCAGTTGCCCAGAAGTGGTACCTGATCCCTGCCAAGCTCTCTGCGGATACTGCCCACGTCCACACCTATCTGGACTCTGCTATAACGGAGCCTACCTGCACAGAGCCTGCCTATATCAGCTATACCTGCGCCAACTGTGCGGAGGTTTTCGTGGAGCACGGCGACCCTGCTACCGGCCATAGTTACAACTACAGTAACAACGGCGCTGACCACACCGTCACCTGCGCCAACTGCGACTACAATGTCACGGAAAAGCATACCTACGAAAATGGTGCCTGCCTCTGCGGTGCGACCGAAGCGCAGGAGCCTGCGGAGGTCAGCATCAAGATCAGCCACTCCGTCTCCTTTGACTCCGACCTGCAGATGAACTACCGCATCAAGTATGAAAACATTGCAGCCGTCATCCCCAGCTACGTCTCCGAGAGCGCTTATCTGGTGGTAGAAAAGGACCGCTATCCCGAGGGTGGGGGAGAGAAGACCGTAGAGACCGTGACTCTGTACCCCGACCTGACCGGAGACCCTGAGCGTATGCGTTTCTCCCTCCCGGGTATCCAGTCGGTAGAGATGGGCAGCGAGCTGCGAGCTGTGCTGCATCTCTTCGATGCAGAGGGTAACGAATATCTCACCCCCGTGGATGCCTACTCCGTCCTGGACTATGCCCGGCTTTGCTATGACTCCTATACCTACGACCAGCAGCCCAAGCTCTATACCATGCTCATCGATGCCCTGAACTACGGCGCTGCAGCGCAGCTCTACTTCGGAAGACGTGTTTCCGAGCCGGTCAATGCCGGTATGGAGGCATACCAGCAGTATGCCACCACCCAGCTCAGCGCAGAGCTGAACGCTGAAAAGGTCACCCTGGAGACAGATCGCAGCATCACCGCCGTCAGCAAAATCGGTTTCTCCGTCACCTTTGCCGATAAGACCGAGATGAACGCCAAGCTGACCCTTGCCGAGGGCTACAGCAAGGAAGACATCACCTGCGTTAAGGTTCTCGATGCGGAAGGCAATGTACTGGAGACTCTGACGGACTTTGCAGAGCTGTCTGACGGCAGACTCCAGGCCACCTACTACGGCGTGAAGTCTATCCAGATGCGTGAGATGTTCTACTTCGTGGCCTATGTGGGCGATCAGATCGCCGGCGATACCGTGGGCTACAGCGTAGAGGCCTATGCCAGAAGCAATGTCAATAGCAGCAATGCCTCCCTGGCGGACATGGTTCTGAAGTGTATGTACTACGGCGACAGCGCCGCTGCCTGCTTCGGCTCCTGAAACCAATAAACCGCTGCAGGGTACAGCTTACTGTACCCTGCAGATCATCATAGACAGATGAAAGGAGTTCCCGTCAATGAGAACGCTAAAACGATGGCTCTCGGTATTTCTGATGTTCGCTCTGGTGCTTGCTCTGCTCCCGGCCTTTGCCGGACCCCGTGCCAGTGCTGCAACGGGCTATGACCTGGGCTATGCCGGCGGCATGGCAGGTACCGGTACCATTCTCGCCCACGGTGTGGATATTTCCGAGCACCAGGGCTCCGGCTTCAATTTCCAGAATCTGGTTGACAACGGCTATACCTATGTCATCCTGCGCTGCGGCTTTTACAAGCGCATGGACTACTGCTTTGAGGAATATTATGCTGCAGCAAAGGCTGTAGGTCTGAATGTGGGTACCTATTTCTATTCCTACGCTGCTACGGCGGAGGAGGCTGCGGCTGAGGCCGATCTCTGCCTGAGCTACATTGCAGGCAAGACCTTTGAATATCCCGTGTACTTCGACTTTGAGGACAGCACCGCCGGCGGTGTAGGCGGCAGCGCAGCCTATGACATCTGCATGGCCTTTATGGATAAGATCGCTGCGGCGGGCTACCTGACCGGCTTATACAGCTATGCCGCCTGGATCGACCCCAACTATTATGCCTGGGTTCCTGTGGACAGCATCTGTAGCCGATACGAGTGCTGGATCGCCAACTACTATGACGGCACTTATACCTCCAATCCCCGTGGCGGTAACTACAGCACCACCTACGGTATGTGGCAGTATACGGACTCCAATTACATCGGCGGTGTTGGCCCTCTGGATACCAATGTCTGCTATAAGGACTACCCAACTATTGTCAAAACCTACGGCTTCAATGGCTATAGCTCCGGCAAGAGCCCTGTGGGCTTTGTGGATGGTGTCACGGTAGAGGGACCCGGTACCCTCCGGGTTCGGGGCTGGACCCTGGACGAGGACGAGCTCACCACCGCCCTGGAGGCCCATGTCTATGTGGGCGGCGGCCCCGGTGACGGAAATGCAGAGGGGCATATCCTCATGGCAAATCAGCTCCGTGAGGATATCGGCATCGCTTACCCCGGCGCAGGCAATTACCATGGCTTTGATGTCATCCTTCATACCGGTAAGAGCGGCGACCAGGTGGTCAATGTCTATGGCATCAACGTTCGAGGCGGCAGCAATACCCTGCTGAATAATTCCGGCGTTACCGTCAATATCCCTGCCGATACGGAAAATCCTATCATTTCCGATGTACAGATCAGTGATGTGACGGCCTTTGGCTATACTCTGAGCTGTACCGTTTCCGACAATGTGGCCATCCGGAAGGTAGTGGTTCCCACCTGGACGGAGGAAGGCGGACAGGATGATATTGTGTGGGGCGAGGCCGAGGTCTCCGGCAACCGGGCCAGCTATCATATGAGCTTCTCCTCCCATAACTTTGCCTACGGTACTTACAATAGCCATATCTATGCCTACGATCTGGCCGGGAACTTTGTCACTGTGCCGGTGCTGGTAGAGGTTCCTGCCGTTCTGACCGAAGCGCCGGTTTCCGGCACGGTAGGGGAGAATACCTACTTTATTGCCAGCGCCATGAACAAAAACTTCGTGGTGGATGTATCAGCCGCCTCTGTGGAGGATGGCGCCAATGTGCAGCTCTACTATACCATCGGCACCGCCAAAAACCAGATGTGGCAGATCAGCGACCCCGATGGAGACGGCTATTATACCATCCTCTCTCTCCACAGCGGAAAGGCTCTGGATGCTACGGACGGCGGCACCACCGATGGTACCAATGTCCAGCAGTATACCGCCAACGGAACCGATGCCCAGCTCTGGAGGCTGGTGGAAAATGAGGACGGCACCTACTGCATTCTCAATAAGAAAAGCGGACTTGCCCTGGATATCTTTTCAGGGATCCTGGATCTGGAGCAGAATATTCAGCTCTATACCGCCAATAACACCCCGGCTCAGAAGTGGTATCTGGTGCCCTCCGACCTGGCAGGCCCGGCCATTTCCGATGTCCAATTCAGCGAGGTCTCCTCAGAGGGCTTCCGTGTCACCTGTACGGTAAATGATAGTTCCGGCATTGAAAAGGTTGAATTTCCCACCTGGAGCAGTTATAATGGAACAGACGACCAGAAGTGGCACGCAGCTACCTTAAGCGGCAATACTGCCAGCTGCTATATCCCCATTACCGATCACAATACAGAGCCCGGCCTTTATGAGCTTCATATCTATGCTGTAGATACTCTGGGCAACCTGTCTGCCATCATGACCGAGGGCGTGACCATCCCCAACCGCATCGGGAAGGCTCCCGTAAGCGGCAAGGTGGAGAGCGGTACCTACTTCATTACCGCCGCCCAGAATCAGAACTTCGTTCTGGATGTGGAGGGTGTTTCTACGGAGAATGGCGCCAATGTCCAGCTGTGGGAGACTCTGGGCTTCAATACCAATCAGATGTGGCAGATCACAGACCCGGACGGTGACGGCTATTATACGGTGGTCTCCCTCCACAGCGGAAAATACCTGGATGTGGCCGGTGGAGTCGCTGCCAGCGATACCAATGTCCAGCAGTACGAGGCCACCAACTCCGATGCCCAGCTCTGGCAGATCTCTCCCAATTGGGATGGGACTTACTGTCTCTTCAGCAAGTGCGGCGGCTTCGCTCTGGATCTGTACTATGGCCTGGTGGCCAGCGGTACCAATGTCCGCATCCACGATGTCAATGGTGCTGTGGCCCAGAATTGGTATCTGATCCCGGCCAAGCTCTCCCCGGAGACCGCCCATACCCATAGCTATCTGGAGACCACGGTTACCGATCCCACCTGCACGGAGCCGGGCTTCACCACCCATACCTGTGCCAACTGCGGTACAAGCTATACCGACCAGGAAGTGCCTGCCCCGGGCCACAGCCCCCTTTATCATGATCAGGGCCAGGGACATTTGGTCACTTGCCGCAATTGCGACTACCGGGAGGAGGCCCCCCATGACTATGTAGACGGCGCTTGCATCTGCGGCGCTGTGGAGAATACCGGGCCTACGGAGGCTGCCGTCAAGATCGGCCATAGCGTCTCCTTCAATTCCGATCTGCAGATGAATTACCGCATCAAGCTGGCAGATCTTTTGGCTGCTGTGCCGGACTATGTTACGGAGGGGGCCTACCTGGTGGTGCAGAAGGATCGCTATCCTGCCAATGCTGCCCCCTTTGTGGAGACCGTCACCCTCTATCCCGACCTGACCGGCGACCCGGAGCGGATGCTCTTTAACCTGCCGGATATCCAGTCTGTGGAGATGGGCAGCGAGCTGAGAGCCGTTCTCCACTTCTTTGATGGGGCGGGCAGGGAATACTGCAGCCCCGTGGATACCTATTCCGTCCTGGCCTATGCCCAGCTCTGCTTTGATACCTATACCTACGACCAGCAGCCGGAGCTGTATACCCTCCTGATCGATACCCTGAACTATGGCGCCGCCTCTCAGGCAGCCTTTGGCCGCCGCACCGATGCCCCGGTCAATGCCGGTATGGAGGCCTATCAGCAGTATGCTACCACGGCTCTTTCTGCAGAGCTGACCCATGAGCGGCGCTATGTGGATACCGAGCGCAGCATCACCGCCGTCACCGCCATGGGCTTCACCGTGAACTTTGCGGATAAGACGGAGATCAATGCCAAGCTGACCCTGGCGGAGGGCTATTCCCCGGAGGATCTCAGCTCGGTCAGAGTGTACAACGAGGCAGGGGCTCTGGTCGATACCCTTACGGACTTCACCGAGCTGTCCGATGGCAGACTTCAGGTGACCTTTACCGGTGTCAAGTCCGTCAATATGCGGGATATGTTCTACTTTGTGGCCTGCGTAGGTGATCAGGTCGCCTCTCAAGCTGTGGGCTATAGTGTGGAGGCCTATGCCAAGAGTAACCTCAATTCCTCAGATGCCGCCCTGGCTGCCCTGGTCAGAGCCTGCATCTATTATGGCGACAGCGCTGTCGCCTGTTTCGGAGCCTGAGTCTTTCGCTTCGGAACGGATCTCCCGTAAGGGGCAGCAGCCCTGCCCCTTGCGGAACAAAAAAGGAGTGATCCCATGCGATTAGTGGAAGGGTTGATGCTTCGGCAGATGCTCAATGAGTGGATCGCCGTGCCCTGTGGGGAGAGCGCCCTGCGGATGTCCGGCTTGATCTCCATGAATGAGACCGGAGCCTTTCTCTTTTCTGCCCTGAAGGAAGAGCATACGGAAGCATCTCTGAAGAATTTGCTTCTGGAAACCTATGATACCACCGAGGAGATCGCTGCCCGGGATGTGCAGCTCTTTGTAGAGCGTATGCGCCGGGCAAATCTGCTGGTAGAAGAAGGCTCATGAGCAGCTTCTCTTTTGCGGTAGAGATCGCCGGTATCCCCATCGCCTTTGAAGCGCCCCGCCCCATGGCTATCCCACCGGAGCTGCAGCCCTTCCTGACGGATTGCGCCTCAGCTCAGGAGGTCTATGAGATTCGCCTGCTTCATGAGCCCATGGTGTTTCACAGCGCCCCTGTGTACAAGGCCACCGGCCTTGCGGTCTATGCCTGCGGAGGCACTTCCTATCGGGAGTTTCTGCATCTCCGGGCCCGGGACGGCAGCACTGCCCTGTGCTGCCTTGGCAGCAGCGGACGGCATACCCTGTATATTCCCGAGGCCGATTGGGCCCGCTATGAGCGAAACTGCAGCCTCTCCGCCCTTTTGGCGCCTGAGGCACTGTTCCTGCGCCATGACGGCTTTTTGCTCCATAGCTCCGTGATACGGGCAAAGGGCCGGGGGATCCTCTTTTCCGGCCCCTCCGGTGTGGGGAAATCCACCCAGGCAGAGCTCTGGCAGCTCCACCAAGGCGCAGAGATCCTCAATGGCGATCGCTGTGTTATTCGGAAGCTGGGAGACCGGTTTTATGGCTACGGCTCACCCTACTGTGGCTCCTCCGGGATCTACCGCAGGGAGCAGGTGCCCATCTGCGCCATCGTTCTGCCGCTCCATGCCCCGGAAAACCGCCTGGAGCGTCTGAAGCCCGATGCTGCTCTGCGCAGGCTCTACCGGGAGTGCCTGGTCAATCTGTGGGACCCTGCCTTTATGAGCAAGCTTCTGGATCTGCTTCAGGAACTTGTGCTGCGTGTCCCCGTCTATGCGCTTTCTTGCCGCCCGGATGCCCGGGCTACCGAGCTCCTGGAGCAAGAGATATTTGGAGGTAAATAAATGGAAGAGAATATCGCCATCAAGGAAAGACTCCAGCGCAAAGCGGCCCAGGCCGGAATCCCCATCAGCGGCACCTTTGAACTGACCCCCAGGTGTAATCTGCAGTGCCGTATGTGCTATGTGCGCATGACCGAGGCAGAGATGAAGCCCTATGGCAGTGAACTGACGGCCTCTCAATGGATCTCCCTGGGGCAGCAGGCCCATGAGGCCGGTATGCTTTTTCTGCTTTTGACCGGCGGCGAGCCTTTCCTCAGGCCCGATTTTTCGCAGATCTACGAGGCTATGTATCAACTGGGTCTCTCTATCTCCATCAATACAAATGGCACCATGCTCAGCGAAAAAAACCGCCTGCTCCTGAAAAAAAAGCCTCCGGCCCAGCTGAATGTAACCCTATACGGCCCTGAGGCAAGCACCTACCAATCCCTCTGCGGCAGCGCCGCTGCCTTTACCAATACCATGAATACCCTCCGCTGGGCCAGAGATCTGGGGTTTTTGCTCAATGTCAATGCTACGGTCACCCCCTGGAATATGGAGCAGATCTCCCGACTGGAGGCGCTGGCCGAGCAGGAAAATTTCCGCCTGCGCCTGACCTTCTATAATTTCCCGCCCACCAGACGAGAGCAGAAAGGGGAGTTCTCCCGGCTGCCCCCCGAGGAAGTTGGCCGGATGATCGCCCGAAGGGAGTACCGCCTTCGGGGTGGGGATAAGATCAGCCTTTGGGCCAATGGGATCCTCCGCTCTGATCAGGCTGCGCCCAGAGTCCCGGCCTTTGAAGTACCGGAGGGAGATCCGGTCCGCTGCTTTGCTGGCAGATCCCAGTTCTGGGTCAACTGGAACGGCAGCATGACGCCCTGCGGTATGCTGGATGTACCGGTGGTGTCTCCTCTGACCGAGGGGTTTTTGCCCGCCTGGGAGAAAATTCGGCAGGAAACGGCCAAAATCCGCCTCTGCAGCGACTGTATCACCTGCAAGGAGCGGGATACCTGCTTCAATTGCCCCGCTGTTATGTGGACAGAAACCGGCAGCTACCATGCCCGCCCGGACTATATGTGCCGCCTGAACCACGGCTACCGTCAGGAGATCCTCGCCATTGCGGAGGAGATCAAGACGGCCCAATAACAAGGAAAACCACTCGAAGGAACGAGTGGTTTTCTTTGTTATGAGGCTGTAATCATTTCGTACCTAAGAAGGTAAATACTGTTTCGTGAGCATAGGTCTCTCCGGCTTTCAGCACCGGGGAGGGGAAATTGGCATGGTGAATGGCATCGGGAGGATAATGGGTCTCCAGGCAGAAGCCGTGACGAGGGCCGTAAGCGCAGCCGTCCTTGCCCTTGCGCCCATCGTTCAAATAATTAGCCGTATAGAAATGGATGCCGGGCAAAGTGGTCTCCACCTGCATCACAATGCCGCTGCGCTCCGATTTTGCAATGGCCGCAGGGTGGAGCGTACCGAAAGCACCGTCCAACATGAAATTATGGTCATAGCCCCTGGCCTGCAGCAGCTGCAGATCGGGCTCAGCAATGTGGGTGTGAATCGGAAGCATCTCACGGAAATCCATCACCGTTCCCTCTACGGGAGTCACAGTGCCCAGGGGAATGCTCTCAGCATTGCTGGGCGTAAAGCTCCGGGCAAAGAGTTTTACTTTCTGTTCCATGGCGCAGCCGCTGTTATGGCCGTCCAGATTGAAATAGCTGTGGTTCGTAAAGCTGCAAAGGGTGTCCTTGTCGCTGCTTGCGATGTAGCGGATCACCAGGCTTTTTCCCCGGAGCGTGTATTCGGCGGTGGCCTTCATGGTGCCGGGATAGCCTTCGTCACCGTCAGGACTCATGAGGCTCAGAAGCACAGAAGAATCTGTGACCTTTTCAATTTCCCACACCCGATGGGAGAAGCCGCACAGACCCCCGTGGAGGTGGTTCTGATTGTCGTTTCGGGGTAAAATGTACTTCTGCCCGTTGAGCCTAAACTGCGCCCCTGCAATGCGGTTGGCCACACGGCCCACCGTAGCGCCCAGATAGCCGTCCTCCGTGAGATACTGCTCCAAATTGTCATAGCCCAGCACTACATCCAAAGCTTTCCCGTCCCGATTCGGAACCAGAAGCGTTCTCAGTGCGGCGCCAAAGGTGATCACCTCGCAGGAGATCTCCCCATTATCCAGGGTGATCCCATAAACAGCCTTCCCGTCAGCCAAGCGACCAAAAAGCCGAATATTCTTTGCATCCATGAATGTTTCCTCCTGTTTTGCTTTACAAAAATTATTTTATCTGATTAAGGAATATATTTCAATGAAAATCTTATAAAAGTACGAATTATAGGACAGAGAAAATGATATGCTCAAGCCGGAACTGAAGAAATAACTGTTTTAGGGAGGAAGTAATATGGCTTTAAATCTGACGACCGAACAACGGAAGAAGCTTGAAGAGATTCTTGCGCTTGCAGAGCCTTACCCTGACGATGCTGAGGAATTGCATACCCTGGACGGGGAGCGAAAACCCGACCATGTCTACAGATGGAATGCTACAATGGCAAAGAAATTCCTGGAACAGGATGACCGTGAAAAGAGTAAAAATAGATCACCTGAAAATGATAAAGAGATCTGAATTCCGGAGCATTCATGAAACTACGAATGGAAAGGTGTACGATGAATTTGCGCTAATCTAAGGGGCAGAATTTGGCAAGAGGCTGCATATTCAAATAGTGTGTGTTTCCCACCGAGTGTCTCTTAGGCAACGATCGCTGCTATGATGCAGAAAACGATCAGGCAGGGTACGGTCAGAATAGAGCAGACGCTGGCGGCAACGGCACTGTCCTCCTTGGTTTTGCCCAGACCTGCGGCCAGATAGCTGCCCGGCAGGGAGCAGTAAAGCAGGATAGACCATCTGGTTTCGGCGCTGACATTGGGGACAAAGCACAAGACTCCCTGAATGATGCCGCAGAATAAGGCAAAGAGGCAGAAATGCAGGACACAGAGCTGGAAAATATCCTTGCGGTTTTCCTTGCCCAGGGAGAAGTTATAGCCCACGCAGAAGAGGATCACTGCACTGACCGGCTGAGCCAGAAAGCCTGTAGTGCCCGTAATAACCTTGCCGATCCCCATATCGTTCAGCACCTGTATTGCGCCGGTGAGATTCAGCACAAGACCCAGAAGGCTCATTAAGAGCAGGGGAGACAGAAGCACCTTCTTTACAATGGTGCGTGGAGCCGGATTCTTTCCGGTGTCAGCGGTTAAGATCGCAATGACCGGAATGCAGATGATGTTCTGCGCGATATCCAGCACACCCACCCGGAATGCGCTGGCCGCTCCGAACAGCGTCATAAACAGCGGAATGCCCAGCATGCCGGATTCCTGGGCGCAAAAGAGCTGGGGCAGGTTATGGTAGGGATATCTCTTCTTGCGGAGACGGAAGGAAAGCAGCGTACTCAGCAGGATCAGAGAGAAAACCAGCAGCATGGCGGTGATGGAGTCCATGCGGAAAGTACCGGCCAGGCAGGAGTTGAACAGCACGCAGGGCAGGCAGAATTTCATCACAAATTGCTGCAGACCTTGATTTCCCTCTTCCGAGAATAGCTTTTTCCATCTGGCAAGAATACCCAGGCCAATGGCTGCAAAGATCGGTAGAAGAATTTCCAGAACGGTAAGTACCTTTTCCATTTTGACCTCCTGAAAAAGAAGTGTTATTCTTATTTTAGCAAATATTACGACAAAAAGACAGAGGGAATTTCCTGCTTTCGACTATTATTTCCAGCGGTATAACGAAATTAAATCGTTTCGTAAGAAGCGAAAGGATGAGGATTTCATAAACCTTCCTCTGCGCCTGAGCGGTTGGGCGACAGTTTCAGAAGCTTCCGATATTCAGAGGGCGACACGCCTTTGAGCTTGCGGAAGAGGCGGCTGAAGTAGAGGGGATCCTCGTAGCCTACGATGGCTGAGATCTCCGCCATGGAGTAGTCGGTGGTTTCCAAAAGGCTGGCGGCATTGTTCACCCGGATGGTCAGCAGGTACTGCATAGGGGTGTGATTTACGATCTGCTTGAAATTCCGTTGGAAATAGCAGACGCTCATATTCCGTGACTCGGCATAGTCCTGAATGGAGATAGGCTCATTGTAATGCTCGTTGAAATAGCGGCGGGCATGCTCCATCTCCTCCTGGATGTAGGTGGATACCGTGGGCCGTTCCTCCTGACGGGTGCGCTGCACTAGGAGGAAAATCTGGCGGAGGTACATGGCCAGCAGCTCCTCAAAGCCGGTGTGGCAGGTCTGCAGCTCGTGGATCATCTCCTTGAAAAGATAAGCATAGGTGGAGGAGGCGCCGGAGTAGAATACGGGATCGTCCATAGGGATCTCATATTTGCGCAGAATGTTTTTTACCTCGCTGCCGGTGAAGTGCACCCAATAGACCTCCGGCTTTTCCGCACCGAAATAATCATAGCGCTGCTCCTTGCGGGGCGGGATCAAAACCATATGTCCCGCCGTGACGATCCGCTCTTTTCCGTCAAGGAAAAAGTGGGTTTTTCCCGACACAATATACAGCAGTTGATAGTCCAAACGCCCCTTGGGTCGCCAAGTGGGCAATTTTTTTGTATTTTTCAGCCGGTAAGTGCCGCAGCTGCCCACGATCAATGGGCGGGACTTATCCTTAAAGGGCGCACGGGAATTATTTAGGTAGCCGGAGTTAACATACATAGCGTCTGCCTCCAATACAAAATAATCACTGCTCTTTTTTGATATTGTATCATTTTGTCCATGTTTTGTACAGACCTGTTTATTCCATTTTGCATATTTTTCCTCTACAATATGATCAGAAAGTAAAAAACGAACCGAAGTTACAGGAGGAAAAATTATGATTATTCCCGCAACTTACGAAAACCTGCAAATCACCCACGAAGGAACCATGTCCAAGCGAGCCTACTACATCCCCGCCTCTGTCCGACGGGACGATCTGGTAGAGCACCGTGAGCGCTCCGACCGGTTCCAGCTGCTCAACGGCGATTGGAAATTCAAGTACTACGAGAATGTCCATGACCTGACAGAGCTGTTCTACGAGCCCGGCTTCTGCGCCGAGGACTACGACACCATTCCGGTGCCCAGCGTCTGGCAGAACCACGGCTACGACCGGCATCACTACACCAACATCCGCTACCCCTTTCCTGCAGATCCTCCCTATGTCCCCTACGAAAACCCCTGCGGCTGCTACCTGACAAAGTTTCAATACAGCAAGGACGACAACGCACCCCGGGCATACCTGAACTTCGAGGGTGTGGACTCCTGCCTCTATGCCTGGCTCAACGGCCAGTACCTGGGCTACAACGAAGTATCCCACTCCACCAGCGAGTTTGACATCACCGATAAGGTCGTGGAAGGTGAGAACACCCTGGCGGTGCTGGTGCTGAAATGGTGCGACGGCAGCTATCTGGAAGATCAGGATAAGTTCCGCACCTCCGGCATTTTCCGTGATGTGTACATTCTGAAGCGCCCCGAGGCCCACATCCGGGATTATTTTGTGACCAACCGTCTGGAAGAGGACAAAGCCGCTCTGCGAATCCGCTTCAAGTTCACCGAGGAAAGCGTGCCGGTTACCATTAAGCTCCTGAACGCTGAGAACAAGGTAGTTGCCAAAGGCACGCCCAAGGCTGTGGAATCCGGCACTACCTTCACCCACGAGGCGCTTCTGAGTGTCAGCGAGCCTACCCTGTGGAATCCCGAGCAGCCCTACCTGTACAGCCTGATCCTGGAATGTCCCCAAGAGGTGATTGTGGATCGCTGGGGCTTCCGTGAGATCTACATTGAGAACAACAAGGTTTACTTAAACGGCCACTCCATCAAGTTCCGTGGTGTCAACCGCCACGACTCCGATCCCGTGACCGGCCCTGTGATCTCCCTGGAGCACATGAAGCGGGATCTGAAGATGATCAAGGAATACAACTTCAACGCCATCCGCACGGCTCATTATCCCAATGCTCCCATGTTCTACCAGCTCTGTGACCAGTACGGCTTCCTGGTCATTGATGAAGCCGACCACGAAAGCCCGGCACTCGTTTTTGCCATAGCGTAGATGAAATGCGACTTTTCTATAACGAAGCCCGCGGCGACCTTGAAAAGAAAGACGACACCGCCGCACAGGGCTCCCGCCAGAGCGGGCAAAAAGAGAAA
>JAFQCY010000008.1 GCA_017399355.1 Oscillospiraceae bacterium | reverse complement strand
GGGTCGGATCGCCTTTCAGGCGAACCGGGGGGATTCGTGCAGGCAGTACGAAATCGCCGAAAACCATGCAAAAAAAAGGTGTTGCGGCGTGCGGAATCCCTCCGAGTCGCCTTTTCAAGGTGACCCACCTCAGCACAAGGCATAAGTTCGACCAACCAAATTGACAATTTGGGGTCTCACTTACCTTTGACAAGGGAGGCTTAGGCTACCTCCAACAGACCGGCAAATTTCTGTTTGTCGGGATCCATATTCCAATTCCGTGCCGCAGGCAATACTCTTTCATCATTCCTCTTTACTCTTCCAATAAAAAAAGCAGCACCCAGTGGGTGCTGCTCTTGTGTTCTGTGGATTACTTATCCTCGTAGAAGACCTTCATGCCCTTGTAGGTCATGTAGGTATCCAGCTTGGAAACCAGCTCCATGGGAGCGTGCATACTCAGCACGGGAACGCCGGCATCCACGGTCTCGATGTTGCGGTTGGCCATATAGCAGGCAACGGTACCGCCGCCGCCCTGGTCGACCTTGCCCAGCTCTCCGGTCTGCCAGATCACGTCGTTGTCCGCAAAGAGCTTGCGCACATAACCCATGACCTCAGCGGCAGCATCGGAAGCGCCGCCCTTACCACGTGAGCCGGTGTACTTGAAAATGCCGGTGCCGTAGTTGATGCGGGTGTTATTGCCCTTGTCGCAGGTCTCGGGGAAGAGGGGATCGTAGGCATTGGACACGTCGGCGCTGAGGCAGAAGGAGTTTTCGAAGCAGCGGCGCATGCAGGCACCGGTGGCCTTGCACAGGTCGTGCATAAAGGTGTCGAAGTACTGGCTCTGCATACCGGAGATGCCGTTGGAGCCCACTTCTTCCTTGTCCGCCAGCACGCAGACAGCGGTCTTGGCAGGGGTGCCGATCTCCAGCAGGGGCTTGAAGGCTGCATAGGCGCAGACACGGTCATCATGGCCGTAGGCGGCGATGAGGGAACGATCCAGGCCAACCTCACGGGCAGGGCCTGCGGGAACCATGGTCAGCTCGGCAGAGAGGAAGTCCTCCTCGGTGATGCCGTACTTCTCGTTGAGCAGGCACAAAATGGCGAACTTCACACGGTCGCTGCCCTCGTCGTCCTTCAGAGGCTTGCTGCCCAGCAGCACACGGAGCCCTTCGCCGGTGATGCCCTCGGCCAGAGGCTTCTTCATCTGGTCGGCAGAGAGGTGGATCAGCAGGTCGGTGATGCAGAGGATGGGATCGTTCACATCTTCGCCGATGGTGACCTTCACTACGGAGCGATCCTTCTTGACCACGACACCATGGAGGGCCAGGGGAGTGGTGGTCCACTGGTACTTCTTGATGCCGCCGTAGTAGTGGGTTTTGAAGAAGGCCATCTCGCTGTCTTCGTACAGGGGATTGGGCTTCAGATCCAGGCGGGGGGAGTCTGCGTGGGCGGCGCAGATATGTGCGCCCTTGTTCAGGGACTCGGTGCCAACCACAGCGAAGATCACGGCCTTGCCGTGGTCGTTGCCGTAGACCTTATCGCCGGGGTTCAGCTTCATGCCGGGAACCAGAGGCTTAAAGCCGTTCTTTTCGGCCATCTCGATGGTCCAGTCCACGGCCTCACGCTCGGTCTTGCACTGGGAGATGAACTCCATGTACTCCTTGCAGTAGGGCTCCATGGCGGCCAGATCCGCCTCGGAAATGCGGTCATAGCCGTTCTTGGGGCTGTAGAGCAGCTCCTTGCGCAGGGTTTCATATTTCTTTTCTTCCATGGGGGTAACTCCTTTCAGAAATTGATCACATTTTTTCTCAAATTCCTCCTCCGAGGAATCGTTGCACAGACAATACCGGCACAGACGGGCATACTCCTCGTTCTTCCGCTGGGCATCGATGCGGCTTTCGGCATACTCCCGACTGATCTTGTCTCGGGCCATGAGCCGCCGGATCCGTGCCTCCCGTGGGGCGGTAACGGCCACGGTCACATGGCACAGCTCCTTCAATCGGCTTTCAAAAAGTCCGATGGCATCAATGGCCGCCAGAGGGGCAGGGGAGCCTGCCAGCAACTCCTTTACCTTTTCCTCCACCCGGCAGTGGGTGATGCGGTTTAAGTCCTTCAGGGCTTCGGTGTCAGAAAAGACGATGGCCCCCAGCTTCTTGCGGTCGATGCCTGCAGCGCCTCCCACCGAGGGAAAACGCTCCAATATGGCATTGATCATGGCAGAGTCGCTGGCCAAAAGGCTATGATACAGGGCATCGCAATCGATGCACAGGCCGCCCGTGGCTTCGATCCTTCTTAAGAGGGTGGTCTTGCCGCAGCCACTGCCGCCGGTGATCCCGATGACCATCAAAGCTCCTTCACCTCGATCTCCCGGAAGCCGGCTGCCTTTTTCAGCCGGTTCTGCACCGCATAGGCCACACCGCCGCCTTCGGGGCAGCGGGCATAGACCGTGTGGATCTGCTCCCGATCCAGCTCCCGCAGGGCGGCAAAGAGACCGGCAGACAGGGTCGTCACGTCCGCCGCCTTGCCATAAGCCAGGGCAGAAAGTCCTTCGTAAAGGGGCAGTTCCTCCTCAAAGCACATGACGGCGCAGCCCTCTGACCAGTTTTCTCTTACATAAGCTGCGGCTGCGGCGCTGCTGCCCTTGACGATCAGCACCTGGGCCTGGGGGGCATAGTGCTTGTATTTCATGCCCGGCGCACGCACCACCTCGTCGTGGGAGATCTGCGCCAGGACGGCCTTGTCAATGAGCAGCTCACCCAAGATCTCCTTCAGTTCCTCCGGGGAGATGCCGCCGGGGCGGAGCAAACGGGGCTTTTCCCCCGTGAGATCCACAATGGTGCTCTCCACGCCTACCTGGCAAGGGCCTCCATCCAAAATTGCGGCAATGCGGCCGTCCATGTCCTTCAGAACGTGCCGGGCGGTGGTGGTGGAGGGTTTGCCGGAGAGATTGGCCGAGGGTGCGGCAATGGGAACGCCTGCCAGCTCAATGAGCCTTCGGGTGGCCTCGGTCTTGGGACAGCGCACGGCCAGGGTATCTAAGTTGGCGGTGGTGACCTTGGGAATATGGGGCTTCACGGGCAGCACCATGGTCAGAGGCCCCGGCCAAAAGCGCTCTGCCAAGCGCCATGCCTTCTCCGGGATATCCCGGCAGAGCTCCTCCAGCTGCTCCGGCCTTGCAATGTGCAAAATCAGGGGATTGTCCGCAGGCCGTCCCTTGGCGGCAAAGATCTTGCGGACGGCATTTTCGTCCAGGCCGTTTGCGCCCAGACCGTAAACCGTCTCTGTGGGGATGCCCACCAGCTCACCCTTACGGATCAGCTCCGCAGCAAGCTGCAGATCCGCCTCTTTTTCTACGGAAAGCATTACGGTTTTCATGCTTTTTCCCCGCTTTCTCTCAGCTTATCTGCCTGGTCGGCAGCGATCAGCGCATCCAGGATCTCGTCCAGAGCGCCGTTCATCACGGAATCGATCTTGTAAAGCGTCAGTCCGATGCGGTGATCGGTCACCCGGCTCTGGGGAAAGTTGTAGGTGCGGATCTTCTCATTGCGCATACCGCTGCCTACCTGGCTCTTCCGCTGGCCGGAGTATTCCGATTCAATGCGCTCCTGCTCCATTTGGTAGAGCTTGGAGGAGAGCATCATCATGCATTTCTCCCGGTTCTGGAACTGGCTGCGCTCCTCCTGGCAGGCCACCACGATGCCCGTAGGTTTGTGGATCAGCCGCACTGCCGAGGAGGTCTTGTTAATATGCTGGCCGCCTGCACCGGAGGAGCGGTAGACCTGCATCTCAATATCCTCGGGACGGATGTCTACATCGGCCTCTTCCATCTCGGGGAGAACCGCCACCGTGGCGGTGGAGGTGTGGACTCTGCCGCCGGACTCTGTTTCCGGCACACGCTGCACCCGGTGTACACCGGATTCAAACTTCAGCCGGGAGTAAGCCCCCGTACCCTTGATCATAAAGTCTGCTTCCTTAATGCCGCCCAGCTCCGTCTCCGTATAGTTCAGCAGCTCCACGCTCCAGCCCCGGGAGGCTGCGTAGAGGTTGTACATACGGAATAAGCTATGGGCAAAGAGGGCGCTCTCCTCGCCGCCTACGCCCCCACGGATCTCCATGATCACGCTCTTGTCGTCGTTGGGATCCTTGGGCAGCAGCAGGATCTTCAGCTCCTGCTCCAGGCTTTCGCTGCGCTTTTTGGCGGCGGCAAACTCCTCCTGGCACAGCTCCTTCAGTTCCGGATCGCCGGAGGACATCAGCTCCTGGGCCTCCTGCATATCCTGCCGAGCTCTGAGATAGCCCCGGTAGGCAGTTACAATGGGCTCTAAATCCCGCTGCTCCTTCAGATAGGCGGCAGCCTTCTTGGGGTCGGCATAGAAATCCGGCTGCTCCGTACGGGCGCAGAGCTCCATATACTTATCTTCTACAAATTTCAGCTTTTCCAGCATAGAAAGTCTCCATTGGGTTTTACATATTGTAGCAAATATTATCCGCTTTGTCTACGGTAGATGTTAAAAACAACCTCTGCCCGATCCTCCAGGCGCTCGGTCTGTGCAAGCCGCTCAGCGCCCTCTTTGGAAATGCGCCAGAGATGGGGGGTCATGCTCAGCAGATCCTGCACGCTCTGCCGATCCTCCAGGGAGAAGTCAAAGCGCAGAACCTCGTGGTGCAGCAGGGAAAAGCCGCTCAGCTCCTGCTGCAGCGCCTTGGGCTTCTCTGTCAGGCTGGGGTAGATAATGGACTTCAGACCAAGCAGATGCTTCTCCCCGGCCAGCACCTGGATGAAAATGCCGGAATCTCCTAAGACCCGGGCAAATTCCTCCTCCATGGTCAGGGCGAACATGGAAAGGACTGCATCAAAACTCCCATCCGCAAAGGGCAGGTGAGCGGCGGTAGCAGTGACGAAATGGGCACTCTTGTCCCGAGCGGCGGCATAGCGCACCGCATCCTTGGAGATATCCACGCCCCAGCGCTCCTGTCCAAGAACACCGATGAGATAATAGCCCTCGCCGCAGCCTACGTCCAGAATTCTCTGCGCCTCCGGCGCAAAGCGATCCAGCATCCGCCGCAGCTTTCCACGAATACGGAAATAATGTCCCGCCTGGAGAAAGCGCCGCCGAGCCAGCACCATCTCCGCTGTATCCCCGGGGTGGAGGGAGTGCTTCTGCTGCACGGTCAGGAGGTTCACATAGCCCTGACGGGCAACATCAAAGCAATGACCCTTCTCACAGCGCCAGGCAGGCTTT
>JAFQCY010000076.1 GCA_017399355.1 Oscillospiraceae bacterium | reverse complement strand
TTATTTCTTCATTTTCTTTTATCTCTATCTCTGAAGAAATAAGCAGGTCTCCTTTTGAGACCACATCGCCTTCTTTTACTTTAGGCGTACCCGAAGATGCCGCAATGCTTAAAATAACTCCATCATTATCGGCTATTATATCGACAGGGGTTTTTCTGTCCGCTATTTCCGTTTCCTTTATTTTTTCGACTATCCTGACATAAGCTTTTGTTCCAGATATCTCAACCGAAGCCCATGCCACTTCATCAATACTTTCAACTATGTTTTCTGCTATCTGTTCAGGTTCAAGTTTCATTTTAAGGCTTCCGGGAGAAAGTCCTGCATCATCACACGCGGCAGTAATATCTTCAGTCATTATTCTTACATTTCCCGAAATCTCTACAGTCCATATAAAAAACGAAAGTCCGTAAAACAAAACAACAAAAGCCACTACTCCCGAAATAAGTATTCTTCTTTTACTGAATTTTTTCAAAGCAAACGGCAGCCCTCTGCATTCTATCACCTTTATGGTACAGCCTGTTTTAGCTGCGCATTTTTCCGCATCCGCCATACCGCTTTGTCTTATTTTCATAATAGTTCCTCCGCCGTATGAACAGACATTCCAGATAAAAACATCTCTGTCTGCCATAAGATTGAGGAACCTTTCAACAGAAAAACCATTTATTTTAATAATAACATATCCTTTTAAATAATTCCATATAACTTGGACCATATATTACCCCCGTTTAAAGCTCTTTAAAGGCTACAGAAGCTATATTTCCCTTTATGTTCACACTGTCCGCTGTTACATAATTAAGCTCAAGCGCACTTCCCTCTATAAATATCATACATCCTGCCGTATTTATAGTTATCCTATCCCGCCCATATTCAAGTATACTTTTATAGTTTTCTATATCTATCTCGTTTTTTCCGACTATACTCATAACAGACGCATCGGTAAGCACCTCACCCGGTATCTCCAGCACCTGTGTAATAGAACTCTTTATACCCTTTTTCAAAACACCAGCTCCCAAGTAGTACTGTTATAAAAATATGCATCTGATACCGCTAAATGAACAAACAAAAAAGCTGAGAATAAAATTCTCAGCTTTAAATTGTTTTATTTTAATTTTTCTTTGACATACTGACTTATAACCTTGTTGTCCGCCCGGCCTTTTGTTTCAGCAGCAAGGGCTGCCATAACTCTACCCATATCTTTCATGGATGAAGCCTGAAGCTCATCAACAACTCTGTCAACAATAGCTTTCACTTCGTCTTCAGTAAGCTGTTTAGGAAGATATCCCAAAAGAACTTCTATTTCCTGCTTTAACTGGGCTATAAGATCCTCTCGTCCACTCTTTTCAAAATCAGGCATAGAGTCACGCCTTTTTTTAAGCTCCTTGGCAATAACGTCAAGAACGCCTTCGTCATCGAGCGTAATCTGTTTATCCTTCTCAATCTGAAGTACTCCGCTTCTGATAAGCTGTACAGTATTTTTTCTTACTGTATCCTTATCTTTCATAGCCTGCTTCAGATCGTTCATAAGAGTTTCCTTTAAAGACATTAAAATCACCTTTTGGTCTTCAGATTATCTGAATTTACGTTTTCTTGCAGCTTCAGATTTCTTTTTACGTCTTACGCTGGGTTTATCGTAATGTTCTCTTTTACGAACTTCTCCCATGATACCATCTTTTGCACAGCTTCTTTTAAAACGGCGAAGAGCACTATCTAAGGATTCATTTTCTTTTACCTTTACCTCTGACATGAATTTCCCTCCCTCCGATTGCTGAAATATACTGCGATATAGTCCCGGGCATAGGTATGCCAAGGCCATACTCATAGAATTATACACAAAATATTTACTCTCGTCAACAACTCTTTTTACTTAACTTTGGCAAAAGCCTGTTCAAAGTCCGCAATTATATCATTTACGTCCTCAATTCCTACAGAAAGCCTTATCATATCAGGGCTTACACCACAGTCGATAAGCTCCTGGTCAGAAAGCTGGCGGTGAGTTGTGCTTGCAGGCTGAAGCACGCATGTGCGCACATCTGATACGTGAGTAACAAGTTTTGCAAGCTTAAGTGAATCGATAAATTTCTTTGAAGCCTCTCTTCCACCTTTAACGCCAAAGCTCATAACACCACTCTGTCCTTTGGGAAGATATTTCATAGCAAGCTCATAATATTTGTCATCCTCAAGGCCGGGATATTTTACCCACGCACACATCTCATGGTTTTTGAGGTATTTAGCTATTTTAACTGCATTTTCGCTGTGTCTTTCCATTCTTAAGTGAAGAGTCTCACATCCAAGGTTTGTAATATATGTATTAAAAGGGCTGGGTGTCATTCCTGTGTTACGCATTATCTGCGCTCTCGCTTTAACAATAAATGCACACTCGCCGAAGTTATCAACATATTTTACACCATGATAACTTTCGTCAGGCTCAACAAAGTCAGGGAAGTTTCCATTTGTCCAGTCAAAGTTTCCGCCATCAATGATTATTCCACCAAGGGCTGTTGCATGTCCGTCTATATATTTACTCGTTGAATGAACAACGATATTTGCTCCAAGTTCAAGAGGCTTGCAAAGCACAGGTGTTGCAAAAGTATTATCCACGATAAAAGGAACGCCGAGTTTTTTTGCAACGGAACTTAATTTATCAAAATCAAGAACACAAACTGCAGGGTTTGCTATGGTTTCTGCAAAAACAGCCTTTGTGTTGGGCTTCGCAAGGGCAAGTATCTCTTCTTCAGAAGCATCCTGGTCAAACATGATTACCTCAATACCCATGTTTTTGAATGTTGTATTAAAAAGTGTAACGCTTCCGCCATAGATAGCACTTGATGAAAGTACAGAATCACCCTGCTTTGCAATAGTTAAAAATGTTATCATTGTAGCTGCCATACCTGATGAGGTAGCAAGTGCACCTACTCCGCCCTCCATAGCCGCAATCTTTGCCTCAAAAGCATTGCTTGTAGGGTTAGCAAGACGTGTATACATACATGTATCCTGTTCAAGGTCAAAAACTTTCGCAAGCTCATCACAATTATCATAAACGTAAGTTGTACTCATATGAAGAGGAAGTACCCTGGGGTCTGTATTTTTAGGTTCATAAGCACCCTGTACTGCCATTGTTGCCACATTCCAGTTTTTATCCATAAATAATATTCCTCCTTTGTTTTTTATGATTATACTTTTTTTCGAAGAAAAATCAAATAGAAATTTGCGTATTATTTGTATTAGTGCTAAAATTTTTCAAAAGAAAGGATGTGTTTATATGGACAGATGGGATCTTTCGCCCCTTTATGAATCATTTGAGACCCCCGGATTTAAAAGCGATATGGAGCTTGTAAAAAAATATATAGAAGAAATAAATTTAATTCCCTCTCTGGATGTTACCAACGAGGAAAAGGCAGAAAAATATATAACCGTACAGAATGCTTTTCAGGATAAGGCAGAAAGGCTTATAGAATATGCCGCACTCAGAACAAGTGCCGATACAGGCGATGATGAGGCATTCAAATACCTCGATATGCTTGAAAACATGCTTACAGAAACAACAAAGGCAGAAACAGCCTTTGCAAAATGGCTTTCCAATGCAACTGTAAACGCAAGCAGCAAATTGTTGGAAGAGCATCGTTTCTTCCTTGATGAAATAAAAAAAGAAGGCAATCATCTGCTTTCCCCTGAAGAAGAGGCTGTTTTTGCAAAAATGAGAATAACAGGCTCATCCGCCTTCACCAAACTATGGGAAAACGCAAGTGCAGATCTTATGGCTGAATACACAATAGACGAAGAGACTTACTCTCTTCCCATAGCAGAAATAAGAAACCTTGCATATGATGCAGACCCTGCCAAAAGAAAAGCTGCATACGAAGCAGAGCTTATAGCCCTTGAAACTATTGCAAGCCAGTCCGCTGCTGCCCTTAACGCCATAAAGGGCGAGGTAATAACTGAAACAAATTTAAGAGGATACGAGTCGCCTCTCCACATGACGCTTGAAGACTCAAGGATGGATAAGGATGTTCTGCTTCCCATGATAGAGGCTATGAAAGAAAGTATGCCTGTTTTCAGAAAATACTTCAAAAGAAAAGCTAAAATACTTGGACACAATGGAAGTTTACCCTTCTATGACCTCTTTGCCCCTGTGGGAAATGCAAACATGGTGTTTACCCTTGAAGAAGCAAAGAAGACCGTATGCGATAACTTCCGCACTTTCAGCGATGATTTCCATGGAGCCGCCGTAGAGGATGGTGGTAGCACGGGCATTCTTGGAGCCGAAGAGCTTGCGGACTACGGTGCGGATCAGCTGGCAGACTTCCTCAGCCTGCTCGGGGGTAGCGGTCTTGCCGGTGCCAATGGCCCAGATGGGCTCGTAGGCGATGACGACCTTGCGGATCTTCTCTTCGGAGATACCGGCCAGAGCCAGCTTGATCTGCATGGTGATCCAATCCTCGGTGATACCGGCCTCACGCTGCTCCAGGCTCTCGCCGCAGCAGACGATGGGGATCAGGCCGTTTTCCAGAGCGGTCAGGGTCTTGGCATTGACGTCGGCATCGGTCTCGCCCATGGCACGGCGCTCGGAGTGGCCGATGATGACGTACTTGCAGCCGGCATCTACCAGCATATTGCAGGCGATCTCGCCGGTGTAAGCGCCGGAGGCATTGGCATTGCAGTTCTCTGCGCCGATGCCCACACGGGTCTCACGCATGGCACGGACAGCAGCGGGGATGCAGACAGCGGGTACGCACAGGGCGATATCACACCAGCGGCCCTTGGGCAGCATAGCCTTGAGCTCGGTCATAAAAGCCTTGGTTTCGGAGGGGGTCTTGTTCATCTTCCAGTTACCGGCGATGAGGGTCTTGCGATACTTTCTGTTCATTTCTTACTCCTTTATTCTATACGCACGGTTACAAAGAATCGTGTGGAAATACTTATTCAGCGTCCTGCAGGCAGGCGATGCCGGGCAGCTCCAGGCCTTCCAGGAACTCCAGGGAAGCGCCGCCGCCGGTGGAGATGTGGGTGATCTCACGGGCAAAGCCCAGCTGCTCGCAAGCGGCTGCGCTGTCGCCGCCGCCAACGATGGTCACAGCATCGGAATCGGCCAGAGCCTGGGCCACTGCGATGGTACCCTGAGCCAGGGTGGGATTCTCGAATACGCCCATGGGGCCGTTCCATACCACGGTCTTGGCGGTCTTGGCAGCCTCGGCGAACTCGGCTCTTGCCTTCTCGCCGATGTCCAGACCCATCATGTCAGCGGGGATGGAAGCGGAGTCCACGGTCTTGACTTCGATCTCGGCATCAATGGGGGAGGGGAAAGCGGAAGCGACCACGGTGTCAACGGGCAGCAGCAGCTTAACGCCCTTCTCCTCGGCCTTCTTCAGCATCTCACGGCAGTAGTCCAGCTTCTCGGTGTCCAGCAGGGACTTGCCGGTATCATAGCCCTTGGCAGCCAGGAAGGTGAAGGCCATGCCGCCGCCGATGATCAGGGTGTCGACCTTTTCCAGCAGGTTGTTGATGACGTTCAGCTTGTCGGAGACCTTGGCGCCGCCCAGGATGGCAACAAAGGGACGGGCGGGATCGGCCAGAGCCTTACCCATGATGGAGACTTCCTTCTGCACCAGGTAGCCGCAGACGGCGGGCAGATAGTCAGCCACACCTGCAGTGGAGGAGTGGGCACGGTGTGCGGTGCCGAAAGCGTCGTTGACAAAAATATCGGCCATGGAAGCCAGTTCCTTGCTCAGCTCGGGATCGTTCTTGGTCTCGCCCTTGATGTAGCGGACGTTCTCGAGGAGCATAACATCGCCTTCCTGCAGAGCAGCGGCCTTGGCCTTGGCGTCTTCGCCGACCACGTCGGCAGCCATGATGACTTCCTTGCCCAGCAGCTCGCTGAGACGGTCAGCCACGATCTTCAGGCTCAGCTCAGGCTTCCACTCGCCCTTGGGCTTACCCATGTGGGAGCAGAGGATGACCTTGGCACCATGCTTCATCAGGTATTCGATGGTGGGCAGAGCAGCGACGATGCGCTTGTCGCTGGTGATCTTGCCGCCCTTGGTGGGAACGTTGAAGTCGCAGCGGCAGAGCACACGCTTGCCCTTCACGTCGATGGATTCCACGGATTTCTTGTTGTAGTTCATAAGTACCTCCCAAACACAACATATTTTAGTAGTGTATTGTAAACGTTTAAATTTCGCTGCGGAGCTTGCCGTAGTCCTGCAGATGGGGATACTCCAGCTGCCGCAGAGCCTCAAAGACGGCAACGGCAACGGAATTGCTCAGATTCAGGCTTCTGGCCTCCGCACGCATGGGGATGCGGACACAGTCGGCATAGTGGGCCCGGAGGAACTCCTCAGGCAGCCCCTTGGTCTCCTTGCCGAAGAAGAGGTAGCAGTCCTCCTGGTAATCCGCTTCCGAATGGCAGCGGGGTGCCTTGGTGGAAAACAGCCGCATCTGGCGAACCTCGTTCTTTTGGAAAAAGTCCTCCAGATCCTCGTAGACCCGAACCTCCACCAGATGCCAGTAGTCCAGGCCGGCCCGCTTCACGGCGGAAGCGGAGATATCAAAGCCCAGGGGCTTGATCAGATGCAGCCGGCAGCCGGTGGCAGCGCAGGTGCGGGCGATATTGCCGGTATTCTGGGGGATCTCCGGCTGATGCAGGACGACATGGAGCATAGAGCGCCTCCTTGGGGGCTTGGGGCCAAATTTGCCGCCTTGGTGATGCCCCAAAAATCCGCAAGCTATATTCTATGACAAATCGGCGGAAAATTCAACCGTTTTTCTGCAAATTTTTTAAAAATTTCATACATTTTTTGCAAAAAGAACCTGAGACAAATCAGAGGTTGCGTTTTGCACAAAAATCGGATATACTGAGGATACTATGATGGGAGGTATGACCATATGACCTTTGCCGAGCGGCTGAAACAGTCGCTGAAGCTGCTGCTGATTTTTCTGAAGATCGGTGCCTTTACCTTCGGCGGCGGCTATGCCATGATTCCGATCATCGAATACGAGCTGACGGAAAAACGAAAACTGATCACCAAAGAGGAGATCTCCGATATCGTGGCCATTGCGGAGTCCACCCCCGGCCCCATTGCCATCAACTCCGCCACCTTTGTGGGCTTCCGCACCTGCGGCGTGCTGGGCTCGGCCTTTGCCACCCTTGGTGTGGTGCTGCCCTCTTTTGTGCTGATCTCTCTGATCGCCTTCTTCCTTCCCCGGATCATGGACTACCGTGTGGTGCAGTATGCCTTCTTCGGCATCCGTGCCGGTGTGCTGGCCCTGATCGTCAAGGCGGTCATCTCCTTCTGGAAACGGGCGGAGCATAATGCCTTCTCCTGGGTGGTTATGATCTGTGCCTTCCTCTGGAGCGCCATTCTGGATTGGAGTGCCATCGCCCTCATCGCCCTGTGCGGCCTGGCAGGCTTTGTCTTCTGCCTGATTCAGAGAAAGCGGGGTGCCATGAAATGATCTACTTAGAGCTTTTCTATACCTTCTTTACCATTGGCCTCTTTACCTTCGGCGGCGGCTATGCCATGCTGCCTATGATCCAGCAGAAGGTTGTGGAGCATAACTGGCTGACCATGGAGGAGCTGGTGGATTTTGTGGCCATTTCGGAGTCCACTCCCGGCCCCTTCGCCATCAATATCGCCACCTATGTGGGCACGGAAACCGGCGGTGTCCCGGGTGCCCTCTGTGCGACCCTCGGCGTGGTGCTGCCCTCCTTTATCGTGATTCTGATCGTTGCCAAGTTCTATCTGAAGTTTAAGAACAGCAAGGCGGTCTCCGGTGTGATGTACGGCCTTCGCTCTGCGGTGGTGGGACTTATGGCTGCTGCGCTCTTTGGTATGCTGGCTACGGTGTTTTTCCATAATGTGGATGTGTCCTGGGCCAATATGCTGCGGCCGGAGTTCCTCTGCTCTGCGGTGATCTTCGCCGTTATGACCGTCCTGGCCCTGAAGAAGCTCAGCCCCATTATCATTATCGGTATTTCCGCTGCGGCGGGCATCCTCTGCGGCTATATCTTCTTATAAAGGAGCCGATCCTGTGACAAAATCCAAATTTCGTCTGAGTCCGCCCCGTCTCATCGCCCTGGGCTTTCTGCTGGTGATCCTGGCAGGTGCGGGCCTTCTGTGCCTGCCCTTCGCCTCCAAGGGCGATCCTGTGGGCTTTCTGGATGCCCTCTTTACCTCTACCAGCGCCACCTGTGTCACAGGTCTGGTGGTGCGGGATACCTTTACCACCTGGACCCTCTTCGGCCAGATCGTGATCCTCTTTTTGATCCAGCTGGGCGGTCTGGGCCTCATGACCGTCATCACCCTCTTCTCCTATGCCCTGGGCAAGCACCTGGGGCTCTATAGCCGCAAGGTCCTGATGCAGTCGGCAGGCAACCTGTCTCTGGCCGGTGTGGGCTCTCTGATCCGCCGGATCATCCCATTCAGCTTCGCCATTGAAGGCACAGGCGCTGTGCTTCTGGCCCTCCGCTTCATCCCGGAATTCGGCTGGGGCAGGGGGATCTGGTATGCCATCTTCCATGGCATCTCCGCCTTCTGCAATGCGGGCTTCGATCTTATGGGCATCAAGCAGCCCTTCTCCTCCATGACGGACTACGTCAGCGATCCTTTGGTGAGCCTGACCCTCTGCGGCTTGATCATCATCGGCGGTCTGGGTTTCCTGGTCTGGCGTGACCTGGCGCAGAACGGCTTCCATTGGAGTAAATACCAGCTCCATACCAAGCTGGTCCTGGCAACCAACCTGCTGCTGTTTTTGGGGTCAGCTGTGCTGTTCCTGATTTTCGAGTGGAATGCCTCCATGGCAGATCTGAGCTTCGGAGAGAAGCTGCTGGCCTCCTTTTTCCAATCGGTCACCCCCCGTACGGCGGGCTTCAATACGGTCGACCTGAACAGCCTTAGTGAGTCTGGGAATCTCCTGACCAATATTCTCATGCTCATCGGCGGCTCTCCCGGCTCCACCGCCGGCGGCATCAAGACCACCACCGTGGCAGTGCTCTTCCTCAGCACCCTGGCCTCTGCCCGGGGCAAATATCGGGTCAATGCCTTCCGCTACTCCATCGACCGGGATACCATCCGCCAGGCCTGCTCCATTGTGGTGATCTATCTGAGCATGACCTTTTTGTCCATTCTGCTCCTTTGCGCCACCGAGGGGGCCAGCGGCAAGGCGGCCTCCCTGGAGGTCTGCTCCGCTGTGGCCACCGTTGGCCTGAGCCTGGGGCTTACGCCCACCTTGTCCGTGGCAGGCAAGCTGCTTCTGATCCTTCTGATGTATGCCGGAAGGATCGGCGGTCTGAGCTTTGTCCTGCTTTTTGGCGAAAAGAAATCGGAGCCGCCGGTGGATCGTCCCAACGGCAAGCTCCTGATTGGCTGATACCTTATTAATTAGGAGGAATTACGATGAAATCTGTTCTGATCATTGGCATGGGGCGTATGGGCCGCCACCTGGCGCAGAAGCTGCTGCAGCTGGGCAATGAGGTGATGGTGGTGGATAACAGCCCCGAGATCATCAACGGTCTGTCTGACCGGTTTACCGATTCCGGCATCTGCGACTGCACCAATGAGTCGGTCATTGCCTCGCTGGGCGTGGATAATTTTGATATCTGCTTTGTGACCATCGGAGAGGACTTCCAGGCCTCCCTGATCATCACCAGCCTGCTGAAGAAGCACGGTGCCCGCAAGATCGTGGCGAAAACCAATCAGGAGATCCAGGCGGAGCTGCTGCGCACCATCGGTGCCGACGAGATCGTCAATCCGGAGGAGGAGATCGCCGAGAAGCTGGCGGTGCGCCACAATGCCCGGAATATTTTCGACTATATTCCCCTGACAGGGGAGTATTCCATCTACGAGATCCCCATTCTCCCCGGCTGGGTGGGGCGGAGCCTCATTGAGCTGGAGATCCGGCGGAAATATCAGGTCAATATCATCGCCGTGAAGAACGGAAACGAGATCAATCCCAATCCCGCCGGTGAGTATCGCTTCTGCCCCGGAGACCATGTGATCCTCATCGGAAGAAGCGATGAGGTGTTCAAACTGTCGGCAAAAGCATAAAAAATCCAAATTTCCGCAAAAAAAGCTTGCCTTTTGGCGCATCTTCTGCTATTATGGTGCAAAATGTGTCCAAAAGGAGGTGGAGCGTTGCGCACCGTCAGAAAATTTGTAGACCGTACCCTGATCCTCTATGTGATCGTAGGCGTTGCGAATTTCCTAATTTGCACGTCGATCATGTTCTTACTGTTTAATCTCTGCGGTGTCAGCGAGCATGTTGCCCCCATTGTCAACTATGGCATGGGCAGCCTGATCTGGTTCCTGGCCTGCCGCTTCATCCTGTTTAAGGGCCACCCCACCACCCTGAAGCGTGTGCTGCTCTTTGCGGTGGAGGTGCTGGTATGCTACCTCCTGTCCTACTATGTGATCGCTCCTCTGACAGCGAAGCTGCTGTTGAAGTGGGATTTTGCCTCCTGGCTGTTCCGTTTTGGCGGTGCCGATAAGCTCCAGGCCAATTGTGAAATGGGCATCGGAGCCCTGGCTTATGCCCTGATCAATTACTTCGGCCAGCGCTATATTGTCTTCAGCGATCGCTTCGAAAGCAGGGCCAAAGCTTCCTGTACAAAAGAGTAACTTTTAAACACCGCCGTTCGGCGGTGTTTTTTCTATGCGCAGCAATATCTGCTGTGCATAATTTTCTTCAGAAAAAATCGTAAAATAGGTAAAATATGCATAAATATAATTCGGATAATAAGATTTTTGGCATATTTCAAAATCGCATCCGTGAAAACAGAGAAATATAGGGGCAATCTTGCCAATTGCAAAAAAAGTTGTTAAAATAGAAGCACCAAAATGGGCAACGAGCCCTCATTATTGGAATTTTAAGGAGGACGAACAATGAAACACGCATTCAAAAAGATCATGGCGCTGCTTCTGGCAGTTGCAATGATCGTTGGCATCCTTCCCGCAGTGCTGGCAGCTGACGAGCTCCCCTTCACTGACGTCAAGGAAGCTGATTGGTTTGCACCCTACGTAGATTTTGTCTACAACCATGAGCCCCAGCTCATGAACGGTATGACAGAAGATACCTTCGAGCCCCAGGGCACGCTCACCCGTGCCATGGCTGCGGTGGTACTTTACCGCCTGGCAGATCCCGTGATCCCGTCCATCAAGCCCTCTACCTTTACCGACCTGACCGCTGACTGGTACAAGAACGGTATCGCCTGGGCACAGCAGAATGGTGTGGTCAACGGCATCTCCGAGGATAAGTTCAATCCCGAAGGCCTGGTGACCCGTGAGCAGCTGGTTACCATGATCTGGCGCTACAACGACAGCCATATCATCGAGAAGAACTACCTCAAGAACTTCCCCGATGCTGACAAGATCTCCGAATATGCCAAGGAAGCCTTTAACTGGGCTATCTCCAAGAAGATCATCTCCGGCACCGTCAACTACGATGACAGCATCACCCTGAATCCCCAGGGCTATGCCACCCGTGCCGAGTTTGCCAAGATCATCACGGTCTTTGCTGACGTGACCCAGGGCTGCGAAGAAGGCCATGGTTGGGATGCCGGTGTTGTCACCGTAGAGCCCACCTGCACCGAGCCCGGCGAGAAGCTCTTCACCTGCATCCGCTGCGATGAGACCAAGACCGAAGAGATCCCCGCTATGGGCCATACCTACTTTGACGGCGCTTGCTATCTCTGTGGCGAGACTCTGTCCGCAGAGGGCGATATCGTCATCTACTACACCAACGACGTTCATACCTATATTGACGGCGCTCTGTCCTATGACACCATCGCCGATCTGAAGGCTCAGACCAAGAAGGTCGCTGACGGCGTCCTCCTCGTCGATGCAGGCGACCATATCCAGGGTACCGCTTACGGCTCCATGGATAAGGGCGAGACCATCATTGAGCTCATGAACGCTGCCGGTTATGACCTGGCCACTCTGGGTAACCACGAGTTTGACTATGGCATGGAGCGTGCTCTGGAGCTGGTGGGCATGGCTGAGTTCCCCTATGTTTCCGCTAACTTCTACCATGAGAAGGACGGCGTTGCCGGCGATCCCGTTCTGGATGCTTACAGAATGTTCGAGATCTCCGGTGTGAAGATCGCTCTGGTCGGTATCACCACCCCCGAGTCCTTCACCAAGTCCACTCCCGCATACTTCCAGGATGAGAACGGCAACTACATCTACGGCATTGGCGGCGGCGAGACCGGTACCGCTCTGTATGCCCATGTGCAGACTGCCATCAACGCTGCCAAGGCTGACGGCGCTGACTACATCATCGCTCTGGGCCACCTGGGCAACGATCCCGCTTCCCAGCCCTGGACCTCTGAAGAGCTGATCGCCAACACCGTTGGCCTGGATGCCTTCATCGACGGCCACTCCCACTCCACCGTGGAGGGCAAGGAAGTTGCCGATAAGGCCGGCAACCCCGTGCTGCTGACCCAGACCGGCGAATACTTCAATGCCATCGGTAAGATGACCATCAACGAGGACGGCATCTCCACCGAGCTCATCACCGACTACACCGGCTCTGACTCCACCGTTGCAGCCATTCAGGATGCCTGGATCGCTGAGATCGAGACCAAGCTGGGCGAGGTCATCGGCTATGCCGAGGTTACCTTCGACAACTATGTCGATGGCGGCCGTATCGTCCGTAAGCAGGAGACCAACACCGGCGACTTCGCTGCCGATGCTCTGTACTACCTGTTTGACAACATGGGCCTGGACGTTGACGTTGCCATTATGAACGGCGGCGGCGTCCGTAACAAGGCCATCACCGGCGAAATCTCCTACCTGACCTGCAAGAACATCCACACCTTCGGCAACGTGGCCTGCCTGCAGACCATCACCGGCCAGCAGCTGCTGGATGCTCTGGAATGGGGCGCCCGTGGAACTCCCGATGAAGAAATCGGCGGCTTCCTCCATGTCTCCGGCATTACCTATGAGATCCATACCGACATCGCCTCCACCGTCCAGCAGGACGAGAAGGGTGTTTGGGTCGGCGGCCCCACCGGCGAGTACCGTGTCAAGAACGTCATGGTCGGCGGCGAGCCCCTGGATCTGGATGCCAAGTACAACCTGGCCGGCTATAACTACACCCTCCGTGACCTGGGCGACGGCTTCGCCATGTTCGACGGCGCTGTCAACGTCCTGGACTATGTCATGGAAGACTATCAGGTTCTGGCCAACTACGTCAAGTCCTTCGCTCCCGATGCAGAGCACAACAACCTGCCCACCATCCAGTCCGACAGCATCTATGCTGAGGTCACCGGCGAAGGCCGTATCACCCTGGTCAGCGATGGCGGCAGCGACACCCCCGACACCCCCGACGAGCCCGATCCTCCCGTAACCGGCAATGAGTACACCCTGACCTCCGAGCTGAAGGATGGCGACAAGGTTGTTATCTACAATGCCGGCAGCGGCAATGCATTCAGCTCCGTCATGAACGGCTACTATGCCTCCGGCGTGGCTGTCACTCCCGCAAACAATGTCATCACCACCGAGGATGCTACCATCATTTGGGAAGTCACCAAGAATGCTGACGGCACTTTCACCTTCAAGCAGGGCGACAATGTCCTGATGACCGGTGTCAATGGCACCTATGCTAACATCTACTTCACCGGCGACTACGCTCCCAACTGGAACGTGACCTCCTGCAACGCTGCCAACAACAGCTACTACATCGCCTCTGCTACTGAGTCCAGCAGCTATGGCCCCGTTTACCTGGAGTGGTACGGCAATAAGTCCGCTTTCTCCGCATACTCCACCAGCAGTGTCAACGAGAACGCTTTCGGCTTCCAGTTCTACGCTCTGGGCGGCAGCACCGGCGGCAATACCCCCGATACCCCCGACGAGCCCGATCCTCCCACAACCGGCGACACCTTCGTTCTGAGCAACGAGCTGAAGGCCGGCGATGAAGTTGTCATCGTCTGCGCAGCCAAGAATGTGGCTCTGTCTGCCAACTACCCCAACGGCAGCTTCTATAACGAAGGCATCACCGTCTCTCCTGTAGACGGCAAGATCACCAATCCCGATGCAGCCATCGTATGGACTGTAGGCGAGGACGGCGAGTTCTATACCTTCTCCCATGACGGCCAGAAGCTTGGCATGGGTACCGAGTTCACCAGCATGTCTCTGGGCGCTGTCAACGATAAGTGGCAGGTCAGCGCAGCTGCTACTGCAGGCGCATTCTATGTTGCCAACCTGGATCGTGATCCCGCCAAGGCATACTACATGCAGTGGTACGAGGCAAAGGGTTATTGGAGTGGCTACCATACCATCACCGAAGAGTTCTTCGCAATGAACTTCTACGTCAAGGGTGCTGAGGGCAGCGATACTCCCGACACTCCCGAAGATCCTGATGTTCCCGATACCCCTGTTGATCCCAATCCCCCCGCAACGGGCGAAGACTATGTTCTGACCACCGAGCTGAAGGCCGGCGATGAGGTTATCATCGTCTGCGCAGCCAAGAATGTGGCTCTGTCTGCCAACTACCCCAACGGCAGCTTCTATAACGAAGGCATCACCGTCTCTCCTGTAGACGGCAAGATCACCAATCCCGATGCAGCCATCGTATGG
>JAFQCY010000075.1 GCA_017399355.1 Oscillospiraceae bacterium | reverse complement strand
TTCAAGGTCAGCACCAGCGGGGGATTGGTGACCACATTTACCAGGGCCACCAGCAGAAAATCCTTTCCCTTTCGGATCCCCAAAAGGAAGGCAAAAACCAACTCAAAAAGCAGCGTCAGGCCCAAAGAGAGCAGCAGCGACTCAATCAAGGGCATCCCCTCCCTTCGGCAGCAGCCCCAGCAGAAGCAGCGCTGCAGAAAGCAATCCCAGAATCAGCAGCCCCCACCAGGTAAAGAAGGGGTTCGCCCAGCCAAGAAGCTTGGGCAGCGTACCGAGATACAGGGCAAAGGTGGTCAGGCCGAACATCATGCCGCCGTGGGAAGGCCTATAGACATAGAGCCGGTGAGCCGTGACCGCCATGGTGGTATTAAAGAGGAAAATCGCCGGGAAGGCGCAGTAGGGGAACCAAATCGAGAGGACAAAAAGGGCGGTGGCTGCCGCCTGGGCAAGCAGCTGGAAGGAAAAAGCGCCGAAGCGGTCTGCAAAGCGCCCACCCAGGAACTTGCCGCCGAAAATACAGAAGACAAAGAGTGCCGCCATGTGGGGCTCTTTCTGAAAGCTGTAGCTGACCGCGCCGCCTAAATAGGCTCTCAGCAGCACCGTCAGGAAGAGGCAGACCGGGATCAGCAGCTTGCGCTGCCCGGTTTCGGGGAGAAGCTGCTCTTCGATCTGCCGGTCCGGCTGCCGCAGCAGCAAAAGCAGCATGGCGCAGAACAGCGCCAGGGCAGGCAGCAGCAGGTTCAGCTCCAAGCCGCTTTTGGCGCAGATGGGCCCTAAGAAAATGCCCACAGCCCCCGGTGCCACAAAATGCCCCACAAAGCCGGCCTTTTTGCCGCCCCGGAGCAGAGCCTCCCGTCCGCCGCCAATGTGAAACAGGGCATTGCCCAGACCCAGAATCACACTGAGTAACAGCGGAATATTTACGGCAAAGCCGCCGCAAGCCACCACCAGGCAGCCCACAATGGCAAAGAGGCGGTTTTTCTTCAAGCCATCCGCCAAAGCGCCGATGGGGAGCTGAAAAGCGAAGGCCAGACCGTTATATAAAATGGCGCAGAGCAGCGCAGTACCCGCATCCACATAGGCGCTGAGCAGCGCCGTGCAGCAGAAATCCACGGCAAAATGGCTGCCGCCCAAAAGAAATCCGGAAAGAAGCTGTTGCTTGCGTTTCATCCTACCTCCCCCTTTGTGTATAAGACGGCAAAAACAGGAAAAGTGTTCCCCGAAAAGCAGAAAAATTCCATTGACAATCCGACAAAAAATTGATATATATGAGTTGAAAATAGAAGGAGGGGTGCTATGCTTCGCCGCCGAATTGCAGACTGTCTGGTGATCGTGCTGTCTGCCACGATCCTTTCTCTGAGCTATTACCTGTTTGTCTATCCCAATGAGTTTGCTCCCTCGGGCCTGCCGGGCTTCTTTACCCTGCTGCAGTACCTCTTCCATCTCAATGTGGGCTACCTGACCTTCGTGATCAATGTGCCGTTGGTCATCGCCACCTACCTGCTGGTAGGTAAGGAATATGCGCTGAAATCGGCGCTCTTTACGGTGGTTTTCTCCGGCCTGCTGGTAGCGCTTGAGTATGTGCCTCTGGACCGCTTTGCCTACTATACGGAGAATGGCACCAGCACCATCATGGCCCCCATTGCCGGCGGCGTGGTCAGCGGCTTCTGCTATGGCATCGTCATGCGCCGCAACAGCTCCACCGGCGGCACGGATCTGGTGGCCGCCATCGTCAACCGCTACCGTCCGGAGTATAATATGGTCTGGATCATTTTTGCCATCAATGCCTCCGTTGCGGTCTGCTCCTATTTTGTCTACGGCTTCCACTTCGAGCCGGTCATTATGTGCCTGGTCTACTGCTTCCTCACCAGCCAGGTCAGCGATATGCTCCTGAAGGGCTTTAAAGAAGCGGTAAAATTTGAGGTCATTACCGATCAGCCCAAGGAGCTGGCTGCCGCCATTCGGATCAAGCTCTACCACGGTGTTACAGAGCTTCCCGCCAAGGGCAGCTTCACCGGCAAGGACAAGACCCTCCTGATCTGCGTGGTCAATAAGCGTGAGATCGTGAAATTCCAGCGCATCATCGAAGAATTCCCCGGCACCTTTGCCTATCTGACCCCGGTTCGTGAGACCATGGGCAATTTCCGCAGAGGCAAGTGAACTACGAAAATACCCCGGCCTGCGGCAGCGGACCGGGGTTTCCTTTAAAACGTATTTTTCTTGACAATTCTACGTCTGTCGCATATAATAAAATCAGAAAATTTTAAAAGGAGGATACCACGATGAAAAAACGAGTGCTTTCCCTGCTTCTTGCCTTTGCATTGCTGATGGGCCTTCTGCCCGGCTCGGCCTTTGCAGCGGAGGAAGAGACCCTGACCGAGAAGCTGCAGAGTCTGGATCTGAGCGAGGCCCAGGAGCTTACGGCTGTCACCGCCGATGCTCCCGCTCCCATTCCCCAGCGCTATGCGACCAAGGTTACCTACAATGTCTGCCTTCCCAATGTCAGCACCTATATGCAGCACGCCCAGTATAAGCAGGAGATGATCCTGGACTTTACGCTTCTTACCTATGGCGGCTACAACCAGGAATACGGTATCTTCATCTTTGATAACGACGAAGAGCTTACGGACGAGCATCTGGTAGCCTACCTGGTAGATGATTATCCCACCTACAGGGGCGCCACGGAGATGACCATCACCTGGGATACTGCGGAAGCCTCTGTAGGCCCCGGCGAGTATTATGTTGTCTCCTGCACCTATTACCGTGAGCAGATCGATGAGCTCTGCGAAACTTATGTGGTTCTCACGGAGAACTATATTCCCCTGGAGAAGATCTATTTCATGGATACGGAGAATGTAGCCCCGATCTACAATCAGTACATGCTCCCCGGCGACGAGATGAACTATGTGATCGGCTACAGCCCCCTCGATGCCTCTACTCCCGACCGCAGTGCTGTCGTCACCAGCGGCAATACCGATGATGCTACGGTGGAGAGCCTGGGCGGTATCCATACCGTAAGGGCTAACTCCTGCGGACAGGTGGCCATCAATGTCCAATCTGCGGGGAAATCCGCCAATCTTTATCTCAATATCGATCACCTGGATGCAGACGGCAACTACTTCTGCGACTATGCTCCCTGCTGGAAGCTGATGTTTACGGACGTGCCGTCCAATACCTGGTACTATAATGCCGTAGTCTATGCCGTGCAGAACGGCTTGATGAACGGCATGGGCAATCATCTCTTCCAGCCCGATGGAGCCATGACCCGTGCCCAGCTGGTCACTGTGCTTTGGCGCTATGAGGGCTCTCCCACTCTGGGTACCAATACCTTTACCGATGTAGCGAACAATGTGTGGTACACCCAGGCGGTGGCCTGGGCTGCAGATCAGGGCATTGTCACCGGCGTGGGCAATAACAAGTTTGCACCCGACGGCACCATTACCCGTGAGCAGCTGGTGACGATCTTCTACCGCTACAGTGCCATGAAGCGGCTGGATACCTCTGCCAGAGCGGATCTGTCCGCTTTCCCGGATCAGGACAAGGTCAGCCCCTGGGCCAAGGAGGCCATGCAGTGGGCGGTTTCCGTTGGCCTGGTCAGCGGCAATGCCCATAGCGGCAGCACCTGGCTGGAGCCCCAGGGTAATGCCACCCGTGCGCAGGTCTCTGCCATTTTCCAGCGCTTTATCGGCAAGGTGCCCGATCTGATGATCGATCAGAAGGTTGCGCTGGTTACGGACTACGGCAGCATTACAGACGGTGCGTTAAACGAGGCTGCCTATACCGGCATGATGAACTTCTGCGAAGACAGCGCCATGGACTATGCCTATTATGTCCCCGTTGAAGATTCTACCGCTGCGAGGATCGCTGCGGTGGATCTGGCTGTGGAAGAGGGGGCTACTGTGGTGATCCTGCCCGGCTTCCTCTTTGGCGAGGTGCTCCTCAAGGTGCAGAAGCAGTACCCCAATGTGAAGTTCATTGCGCTGGAGATGGGCGAGGGTGACCTGACCGAGGACTATGTCAACTACGAAAAGCCCGCCGCCAATGCGGTAGCTGTTACATACAAGTCGGAGCAGGCCGGTTACCTGGCAGGCTATGCTGCGGTCAAGGCCGGCTATACCAGCCTTGGCTTTGTAGGCGGTATGCGGGTGCCAGATGTCATTCGCTACGGCGCCGGCTTTGTCCAGGGTGCCAATGCGGCAGCAGAGGAGCTGGCGATCTCCGATGTGGTGGATATCCGCTATGTCTATGCCAACCAGTTCTTCGGTGATCCCGACATTACGGCATACTGTGACTCCCTCTATAGCCAGGGTACGGAAGTGATCTTTGCCTGTGGCGGCGGTCTCTTTACCTCCGCAGCCGAGGCAGCGGCCAAGTGCGGCGGCAAGGTCATCGGCGTGGATGTGGATCAGTCCGCTCTCATTGATGAGCTCTACGGCGAAGGCATCACCTTCACCTCTGCCATGAAGGGCCTGAGCTTCACCACGGAGTTCCTGCTGGGAGAGTATTTCGACAACAACACCTGGTACGGCGGCCAGTTCCTGAACCTGGGTGCCCAGCATGGCGGCGTGGCCCAATATAGCCACATTATGCTTCCCGAATCCACGCAGTTCAACCAGAACTTCACCCGGGATGACTATACCGCCAGATGGAACCTGATCGCCCAGGGCAAGGTTGTGGTATCGGAAACGATCCCCACAGAAGAGGATGCGATCGCCATCACCGTGTTCTACGGGGAGGATATTAAGTAAACTCCTCCTGCCCGGACTTTCACCATAGTCCGGAAACGGCTATAATTTCAGACCACCGGCTCAGTGTAGCCGGTGGTCTTGGTTTTATGCAAGGGGATAAACGGCATCTTCTGTAAAGATTGCTACAACTTCTTCGGGGACTATAACCCGGGGCAGGGGAGAATTGTTCCAGTGCTCTTCCGGGGGGACGGTATCGTAGTATCCCAGCGAGGAGGTCAGAAAATGAAGTTTGGTACCGTCTTTCAGAATAACTCCGCAGGTGGCTGCATCTAATCTGCCCTCTGCCTGATTTCCGTTTTCATCTTCCCAACCAAAGAAGCGGTATCCCTGAATCCCTACGCCCAGAGAATGAATGCGGATCTTTGTTCCGTCCTCCAGCGCAGCCTCACGGTAGCTTTCGTTCTCCGACTGAAATTCATAGCGCAGAAGCTCCTTCAGCATTACACCCTCGGGGAAGGCAGCGTCGGCCTCTTCTATGGTAGGCTGCCTTGACAAAGAGAGAACCAGTCTCTGGGCATTGTGATCAAATAAGACCAAGCTGACAGCGTAGGTGCGTAAGTTCGGGTCACTGCCGTCATCCAGGCGCTGCTCAGAGCCGATGCTGCCGGGACCGTAATCGTAGGAGCCATCAGCCAGAGGGATTGGCTCGGGATAGGAAATTACGGTGTGGGTGATTTCCCGGTAGGATTCGCTGTGGAAGCCTGTGTCGGAGTGCAGCGTCACCTGATAATAGATGAAAGGGCCGTCACAGAGAAATTTGTCCAGCGTAGCACTCAGACCGTCAACCGCACCTTCCGCCTGGGGGTAGAGTGTTTTCGATTCGAAATAGTCGGGATTGCTCCCTGTATCCAGCCATCGATCCAACCATCCGCAGGTGTAGCCTATGGCAGCAACCGAGACTACCAGACAGCAGGCAATGGCAGCAGCGATCAGACCTTTTGCGAACCAGCGATGTGAATGCTGCTTTTCCTCTGCAGCAGACAGAACGCTCTCTGCAAGATCATCTCTTGGCTGCAGGGAGCGAAAACTGCTGCGAATCAATTCATGGGGTGTCATCGTTCCATACCTCCTTTAGTTTTTCCTTTAGCAGACCCCTGGCCCGCATAAGCTGAGTTTGCACCGTGGAAGACTTGCGATGCAGAAGCATCCCGATTTGAGGAGCGGAATAGCCCTGGAAGTAGTAAAGCATCACCACTTCACGGTATTTTAGAGGAAGTGCCATAACAGCATCAAAAACCTCGGTGTCGTGTTCTTGCGGCGCAGACAGAACCGCTTCTGCTTCTTCAAAACCGGCTCTCAATCTCCGAAAAGGATTCCGAAGCAGATCCTTACAGCGGTTGATCGTGACACGGACCAGCCAATAACGAAGGTGTTCCTCGCTGTGGAAGGCTTCGTCTGCCTTGAATAGCTTGAGGAAAACGTCCTGTACTACATCCTCCGCATCCTGCCGGTTTCCGCAGTATTGAAAGGCAATGGCAAAGAGAGCTTGCTGATGGTTTTGTATTGCTGCGATCAATTGTGCCCGATCCATGCATCTCCTCCTTTCCTGTTTTTGAGCGCTCACCCATAAAACGATTGAAAAGCTGAAATCGTCTCATTGGGTACGTTTTTTTGATTGCAAAAAAACCGGGAAAGCGGAGTCGCTTTCCCGGTGAATATGAAGTTCAAAGGAGCAGCACATTGGCTACGCCGAAATAGACCAGCAGGGACAGAGCATCCACGATGGTGGTAATAAAGGGGCTTGCCATAACGGCCGGATCCATGCCCAGCTTCTTGGCAACCATCGGCAGCACCGCACCGATGACCTTGGCGGCCAGAACGGTCAGCGCCATGGTCACGCAGATCACGGCAGCCACCAGCACCGTGACCTCGTCGTTCCCCAAAAGCAGGTTGTCGATGAGCATCAGCTTGATAAAGCAGGCGGCAGCCAGGGCAATGCCGCAGAGGACAGCCGTGCGGATCTCGATCCAGATGACCTGCAGCAGGTCAGAGAATTCCAGCTCGCCGATGGACAGGGAGCGGATCACCGTAACAGAGGACTGAGAGCCGGAGTTACCGCCGGTACCCATGAGCATGGGGATGAAGGCGGTGAGAACCACCTGGGCCTTCAGGGCATCCTCAAAGCCGGTGATGATCATGCCGGTAAAGGTGGAGGAGACCATCAAAAGCATCAGCCAGAGAATGCGGTGCTTAAAGAGTTCAAAAATCGTAGAGCGGAGGTAGGGCTTTTCCGAGGGGAGCATACCACTCATCAGCTCCATATCCTCCGTAGCCTCGTCTTCCATAACGTCCATGGCGTCGTCGAAGGTGACGATACCCACCATGCGGTACTCGGCATCCACCACGGGGAAGGCCAGGAAGTCGTACTTGGAGAACATCTGGGCCACCTCTTCCTGGTCGGTGTGGGTGCCCACGGAGATGATGTTGGTCTCCATGATCTCCTCAATGCTCATCTCGTCATCCTGGGCCAGGAGCAGATCCTTGACCGTTACCAGACCCAGCAGGGTACGGTTCCGGGTGACGTAGCAGGTATAGATGGTCTCCTTGTCCACGCCGGTACGGCGGATGCGGAGAATGGCCTCCTCCACGGTCATATGGGGACGGAGAGACACATACTCCGTGGTCATAATAGAGCCGGCGGAGTTTTCGGGGTAGCGCAGGATCATGTTGATATCCTTGCGCATCTGGGGATCGGCCTGGGCCAGGATACGCCGCACCACATTGGCAGGCATCTCCTCCACAATATCGACCGCATCGTCAACGTAGAGTTCGTCCAGCACTTCCCGCAGCTCGTTATCGGAGAAGCTGTGGATCAGAAGCTCCTGGGCCTCCGGCTCCATCTCAACGAAGGTCTCGGCGGCCAGCTCCTTGGGGAGCAGGCGGAAAAGGATGGGAAGCCGCTCCTGATCCACCTCGTCAAAGATCCAGGCAATATCTGCGGGGTTCATCGTGACGAGGATATCACGCACGGTGGCGTATTTTTTCTCTCCCAGCAATACCACCAGGGTATTGGCTACGGAGACATTATGTTCTGCCATAACTGCATTCCTCCTGATTAAAATTTTGGTAAGGAAAGCAGCGCAGACCGTATTTTATGATGGGGAAGCACTCCACAGATCGCAGAGCTCTCCCTGTCTACTTCGGCCCGTCGCTGCAGCGCCGGTACTGCTACCTGCGTCCATGGTGTTCCCTCCTTTAAGATCAATTTTGGGTTTTTTGGCCCTAACTTTTATTTTATTCCCGAAAATCCCCTTTGTCAAGCCATTGTTTCTGAAAGAAATATAGCTTTTTTTCCTACGGGATTCCCCTTCTTTTTTCCGGAATTATCAGTACAATAGCTAAAAAATCAAAAAAATTTTTTGCATAGAGGGGAAATTCAACAAATTTGTTAGAATTTCGTGAAAGCGCTTGCAATTTTTGTGCAAAGTAGTATAATTGTGATGTATGTGTAAACTCGGCCAATTGTATGCAAAGGAGACGCTATGGAACAGTCTTTACAAACTGCGCTGAAGCGCTTCGGTGACGGCGATGAACTCCGTGCCTATACCTATATGGGCTGCCACCGGGCGGAACGGGATGGCGTATCCGGTTATCTCTTCCGTGTGTGGGCGCCCAATGCCAAATCGGTCAGCGTGGTCGGTGACTGGAACTTCTGGAATCCCGAAGATCTGCCCATGACGATGCTGCGTGGCGGTGTGTGGGAGGCCTTCAGCGTTTTTGCCAAAGAGGGCCAGAGCTATAAATACTGCATCCGTACCGCCGATGGAGAGAAGCTGCTGAAGACAGACCCTTATAGCTTCCGTGCCCAGACCATGCCGGAGACCTCCGGCCTGATCTGCTCCCTGGACGGCTACACCTGGGGCGATGGAGTCTATCGCCGCCAGCAGGGAAAGCGCCGGCTCCTGGACAGCCCCATGAATATTTATGAGGTGCATCCCGGCTCCTGGCGCCGCAAGCCCGATGGATCCTACTATAATTATGAGGAATTGGCAGAGCTGCTGATCCCCTATGTGCAGGATATGGGCTATACCCATATTGAGCTGATGCCCATCTCCGAGTACCCCTATGACCCCTCCTGGGGCTATCAGGTCACGGGCTACTATGCCCCCACCTCCCGTTTCGGTGAGCCCAGGCAGCTGATGCGCTTTGTGGATCTGTGCCACCGGGCCGGGATCGGCGTGATCCTGGACTGGGTGCCTGCCCACTTCCCCAAGGATGAGCATGGCCTTTGCGAGTTCGATGGCAGCTACTGCTACGAGGTCGCCGACCCCATGATGAATGAGCACCCCGAGTGGACCACCCGGATCTTTGACCTGGGCAGGGGAGAGGTGCAGTCCTTCCTGATCTCCAATGCCATCTACTGGCTGGAGCAGTATCATTTTGACGGCATCCGGGTGGATGCGGTGGCCTCCATGCTCTACCTGGACTATGGCCGGCAGCAATTCCGCCCCAACCGTTTCGGCGGCAAGGAGAATTTAGAGGCCATCGCCTTCCTGCGGAAGCTGAACCGTGCCCTCTTCTCCGTGCGGCGCAATGCCCTCTCTGCCGCCGAGGAATCCACCGCCTTCCCCCTGGTCACCAAGCCGGACTATGATGGGGGCCTTGGCTTCCTGTATAAGTGGAATATGGGCTGGATGCACGATGTGCTGGACTATATGTCCCAGGATCCCCTGTTCCGCAAGGGCTGCCACAATAAGCTTACCTTCTCTATGACCTATGCCTATTCGGAGAACTTCATTCTTCCCCTGTCCCATGACGAGGTTGTCCATGGCAAGCGCTCCCTCATCAATAAGATGCCCGGGGAGTATGATGATAAATTCAGCAATCTCCGCCTGCTCTACGGCTTCATGATGGCCCACCCCGGCAAGAAGCTGAACTTCATGGGCAACGAATTTGCCCAGTTTATTGAGTGGCGTTTTGACAGCGAGCTGGACTGGCTCCTTCTGGATTATGAGCGACACCGCCAGATGCAGAGCTTTGTCCGGGATCTGAACCATTTCTACTTAGCCCACAGCAGCCTCTGGAGCAACGATACCGACTGGGGCGGCTTTGAGTGGATCGTAGTGGACGACTGCGACCGCAATGTCCTCTCCTTCCGCCGTATTGACCGGCGGGGCAGGGAGCTGCTGTGTATCTTCAATTTCTGTCCGGTGAAGCGGGAAAACTATCCCATGGGGCTTCCCAAGGCCGGGCACTACGAACCCTTGTTATCCAGCGATGATGTGATCTACGGTGGCAGCGGAACGGAGCTTCCTGTTGTCACTGCGCATAAAATTCCCCTGCATGGGCAGCCCTACAGCGGTGAATTCACTCTCGCACCTCTGTCGGCCGCCTTCTATAAACGGATCGTACCCCCACGGAAATCAAAAAATGACAAGGAGAAATGAGCATGAACTTTCAGAAAAAGCAATGTGTCGCCATGCTCCTGGCCGGTGGTCAGGGCAGCCGTCTGATGGTACTGACGGAAAACACCGCAAAGCCCGCTGTTCCTTTTGGTGGAAAATATCGCATCATTGACTTCCCTCTGTCCAACTGCGTCAACTCCGGCATCGATACCGTAGGCATCCTGACCCAATATCAGCCCCTGGAATTAAATGAATATATCGGCAACGGCCAGCCCTGGCACTTAAACCGCAGCCATGGCGGCGTGCAGGTGCTGCCCCCCTACGCCAGGAGCAAGAAATCCGAATGGTATAAGGGCACAGCCAATGCCATCTATCAGAATATCCCCTTTATTGAGCGCTACGACCCGGACTATGTGCTGATCCTCTCCGGCGACCACATCTACAAGATGGACTATGCCGCCATGCTCCGCTACCATGAGCAGCAGGGCTCCGATTGCACCATCGCTGTCCGTACCGTGCCCATTGAAGAGGCCAGCCGCTTCGGCATTATGAATACCAACGAAGACGGCTCCATCTATGAGTTCGAAGAGAAGCCCAAGAAGCCCAAGAGCACCAATGCCTCCATGGGTATCTACATCTTCAACTGGAAGGTCCTCCGTGAATTCCTCATTGCCGACGAAGAGGATCCCAAGTCCAGCAATGACTTCGGCAAGAATATCATCCCCGCCCTGCTGGAAAGCGGCCATAAGCTCTATGCCTATGAATTCCAGGGCTACTGGAAGGACGTGGGCACCATCAGCTCCCTGTGGGAGGCCAATATGGAGCTTCTGGGTACCGAGCCCGAATTCGACCTGTCCGATGCCAGCGGCAACCGTATCTATGCCAGAAACTACGCCATGCCCTCCAGCTTCATCGCCAAGGAGTCCAAAAATGAGAACTGCCTGGTGGCGGAAGGCTGCGAGATCTATGGCAATATCTGCCACAGCGTCATCTCCAATGGCTGCATCATCGAGTCCGGTGCCATTGTAGAAGACAGCGTCATCATGCCCAATGTCCGCATCGAGGCCGGTGCCATTGTGCGCCATGCCATTGTGGGCGAGGACTGCGTCATCAGTAGAGGTGCCGTAGTTGGCGGCAGCTTCGGCCCCGGCGAAGAGAAGAGCATCAGCGTCATCGGCAAGGGCAAGGTAATCCCTGCCAACGAAGCTGTTAAGCCCGGCGAGATCCGATAAGGAAAGAAAGGGAAAGTGAGGTACAAGGCTATGAATACCACGATGGGTGTAATTTTCGCAAATATTTACGAAACTTCCTTAGGTGATTTGACCAATAAGCGCACCATGGCATCCCTTCCCTACGGCGGCCGCTACCGCCAGATCGACTTTTCCCTGTCCAATATGACCAATTCCGGCATCCGCCATATTGGTATTATTACCAAGCATAATTATCAGTCCCTGATGAACCACGTTGGCTCCGGTCAGGAGTGGGATCTGAACCTGGAAGAGGGCGGCCTGGAGTACCTGACCCCCTTTGCTCAGGGACACAACGGCTTCTGGAGAGGCAAGTTGGAGGCACTCAATGATGCCATCGACTTCTTCATCCTGGCCAAGGAGGACTATGTGGTCCTGTCTGACAGCGCTGTGCTCTGCGCTGTGGATCTGAATGAAGTGGTAGAGAATCATATCGCCTCCGGTGCAGATGTCACCGTTATGGTCAAAGACGGCATTTCCAACGGTGTAAAACAGCTGGATATGGCTGTCAAGGCCGATGAGGACGGCAAGGTCACCGATATCGCTGTGGACTACTGCGCCGATGAGAGCTATCTGGCCTGCATGGGCATCTTCGTCATGCGCCGTGACTATCTGATTCGGCGTGTCACGGAGGCTGTTGCCCGGAGCTACTATCACTTTGAGCGTGATTTAGTCATGTACGCTTTTGCCAAGCTGGGCGCAAAGGTCAATGCCTATCGCTTCCAGGGCGTAGCGTTGTTTAATGAAAGCACTGCGGAATTCTTCCAGAACAGTCTGAAGCTTCTGGACCCCGAGGTTCGCCACGGCCTGTTCAACCGCTCTAACCGCACCATTTATACCACCGTCCGCAATGAGGTTCCCTCCTACTACGGCGTGGATTCTCAGATCGATGATTGCATCGTGGCTGACGGCTGCACCCTGGAAGGCTGCGCCGAGCGCTCCGTTTTGTTCCGGGGCGTGACTCTGGGCAAGGATGCCAAGGTCAAGGAGAGCATCATCATGCAGGACTGCATCATCGGCGAGGGTGCCGAGCTGGAGTGCGTCATCCTGGATAAGGATGTGGTCATTGGCCCGGGCAAGCGCCTGTGCGGTACCAAGGAATATCCGCTGGTGATTAAAAGAGGAGAGATCGTATGAAAATCGCAATGATCGCATCGGAAGCCGCCCCCTTTGTAAAAACCGGTGGCTTAGGCGATGTGATGCAGGCTCTTCCCGGAGAGCTTGCCAAGCTCAAGGGCAATGAAGTCTGCTTATTCCTGCCCTACTATAAGCGCATCAAGCAGAATCCTGAGATCGTCGTGGAGCAGGTAGGCTCCTTCTCCATGGAGCTGTCCTGGAGAGAGAGCTATGTGGGCATCTTCCGCCTGAAGAGCCGCCGCAAGAAGCTGCAGGTCTACTTCATCGACAATGACTACTACTTCGGTGCCAGAGGCACCGTCTACGGTGACTTTGACGATGGCGAGCGCTTTGCCTACTTCTCCAAGGCTGTCATGGCCGCCCTGTATCACCTGGACTTCAAGCCCGATATCCTCCACTGCCACGACTGGCAGGCGGCTATGGGCATTGTCTACTGCCGGGCATTGTATCAGCAGTGGTGTCCCTATACCAAGACCGTCTTCACCATCCACAATGTGGAGTATCAGGGCTGGGCGGATAACCACTTCTTCAGCAATACCCTGGGCCTGCCCGAGGAATACCGCAGCTATATGACCTTCGACGGTGCGATCAATATGATGAAGGGTGCCATTGAGGTTGCCGATATTGTCACCACCGTCTCCAGGACCTATGCCCAGGAGCTGTGCTATCCCTACTATGCCCACCGTCTGGACGGCATCCTCCGCAACAAGTGGCTCTGGGGCATTACCAATGGCATCGATACCGGTGTCTATGACCCCGCCACCGATGCAGCCCTGCCTGTAAACTACAGCGCAGCCCAGATGGCAGGCAAGTGGGAGAATAAGCTGGCCCTCCGTCAGGAGCTGGGCCTGCGTACGGATGTGGACACCCCCATCCTGGCCATGGTCACCCGCCTGGCAGGTCACAAGGGCATTGACCTTCTGTGCCACATCGCCAACCGTCTTCTGGAGAAGGATGTGCAGCTGGTTATCGTGGGTACCGGCGAGAAGCAGTATGAGTTCATTCTCAGCGCCCTGGCCCACCAGCATCCCGGCAAGGTAGCGGTAAAGCTGGCCTTTGACCCCAAGCTGGCCAGCCGTGTCTACGCCGGCTCGGATATCTATCTGATGCCTTCCAAGTCTGAGCCCTGCGGCCTGTCCCAGCTCATCGCCATGCGCTACGGCACCGTGCCTGTGGTTGCATCCACCGGCGGCCTGAAGGATACCGTGCCCCCCTACAACCCCGAGACCAGGGAGGGCAGAGGCTTCACCTTCCAGAGCTACAATGCCGATGATTTCATGGGCGCCATCGAGCGTGCTGTAGATCTGTTCTACACGGATCGCGACCAGTGGAATGCCCTGGCCAAGCGTGATATGCAGTGCGACTTCAGCTGGAAAGTCCCGGCAAGTGAATATATGCAGATGTATCAAGAGCTGCATGGAATAAAGAAATAAACCAAGTTTTTTCAGGAGGATCCTATGAGCAAGCAAACATCCAAGAAAGTCGAAACATCCCGTCCCGAACACAAAATCAACGTGAAGTCTGCCCTGAACGCAGAACTCCGCCGTATTTTCGGCTGCGATCTGGCTGATGCCACGGAAAAGCAGGTCTACCGTGCCCTCTGCACTCTGGTTCGTGAGCTGCTGGCAGAGAAGAACCGTACCTTTAACAACGATTGCGCTGACAAGGAGCGCAAGGAAGTTTATTATATGTCCATGGAGTTCCTGGTAGGCACCAGCCTGCGCAATAACCTCTTCAACCTCGGTATCGAGGAAGAGGCCCGCAAGGTACTCAAGGATGCCGGCTATAACATTGATGCCCTTTACGAGATGGAGCCCGATGCAGGTCTGGGCAACGGCGGTCTGGGCAGACTGGCTTCCTGCTACATGGACGCAGCCACCGGTATGGGCTACCCTGTCACCGGCTATTCCATCCGCTATGAGTTCGGCATCTTCCGCCAGAAGATCGTCGATGGCTGGCAGATGGAGTTCCCCGATAACTGGCTGGAAAAGGGCGATGTATGGCTCCGTCCCCGTGAGGACGATGCCGTAGAGATCAAGTTCGGCGGCGAGGTCCGTGAGTGGATCGATGACAACGGCAAGTTCAAGGTGGCCCAGGTTGGCTACAACTCCGTCACCGCTGTGCCCCATGATCTGTTTATCTCCGGCTATGATTCCGACGCTTCCAACCGTCTGATCCTCTGGAGCGCCAAGCTGCCCCAGAGCTTCGATATGGCTGCCTTCTCCCGTGGCGACTACGTCCGGGCTCTGGAGCGCAACGCTATGGCAGAGACCATCTCCAAGGTTCTCTATCCTGCCGATGACCACATCCAGGGCAAGCGCCTGCGCCTGAAGCAGCAGTATCTGCTGGTGTCTGCTTCTCTGCAGAGCATCCTCAAGAAGCATTTCAAGAAGTACCGCACCTATGACAACCTGGGCGAGAAGGTTGCCATCCACATTAACGATACCCACCCCGCTCTCTGCGTGCCCGAGCTGATGCGCCTCCTGGTAGACGAGTTCGAGTACGGCTGGGATCGTGCCTGGGAGATCACCTGCAAGACCCTGTCCTACACCAACCATACTGTTATGAGCGAGGCACTGGAGCGCTGGAGCGTTGACCTGTTCCGTGAGCAGCTGCCCAGAGTATACTCCATCTGCGAAGAGATCAACCGCCGCCTCATTGCCAACCTGTCCGATGTCTACCCCGGCGATTGGGGCAAGATCAACTATATGGCAGTCATCGCCAATGGCGAGATCCGCATGGCAAACCTGTGCCTTGCCGCCTGCCACAAGGTCAACGGTGTTTCCAAGCTCCACACCGACATTCTGAAGAACGGCATCTTCCGTGATTACTGCAACATCACCCCCGACCGCTTCTGCAATGTCACCAACGGTATCGCCTACCGCCGCTGGCTGTGCCAGTCCAACCCCCTGCTCACCTCCTACCTCACCGAGGTCATTGGCGACGGCTTCAAGCGTGATGCCCGTGACCTGGAGAAGCTGATGAAGTACCAGGATGATGAGAAGGTTCTGGCCGACCTGAGAGCCATCAAGCGCAAGAACAAGGAGCGCCTGGCTGCCCTCATCGCTGACCGCAACGGTGTCCGTGTGGATCCCAACTCCATCTTTGATATTCAGATCAAGCGCCTCCATGAGTACAAGCGCCAGCTGCTGAATATCCTCCATGTCCTGCACCTGTACAATCAGATCAAGGCCGATCCTCAGAAGGATTGGGTGCCTCGCACCTTCATCTTCGCCGCCAAGGCCTCTGCCGGTTACATCCGTGCCAAGCAGACCATCAGCCTGATCGTTGCCGTTTCCAACTTCATCAACAATGATCCCGATGTCCGTGACAAGCTGAAGGTGGTCTTCATCGAGGACTACAAGGTCTCCCTGGCTGAGATCATCATCCCCGCCGCCGATATCTCCGAGCAGATCTCCGTGGCCGGTAAGGAAGCCTCCGGCACCGGCAATATGAAGCTGATGATCAACGGTGCTGTTACCATCGGCACGCTGGACGGCGCCAACGTGGAGATCCACGAGCAGGTTGGCGACGAGAACATCTTCCTCTTCGGCATGAAGGCCCACGAGGTGGATGCGCTGTGGCAGCAGGGCTACCATCCCAACCGCTTCCTGGAGGAGCTGCCCGACCTGCAGAAGGTTCTGGATATGCTCACCTCCGGCATCCTGGGCCAGCGCTTCGACGACCTGGGTGCCAGCCGCCTGACCCACCGCTTCGGCATGGCCGATCCGTCTATGCCGATTGCAGTCTTTGCCGACTATGCCCGTGCCCACCAGGATGTGGCAAAGACCTACCTGGATCACAAGCGCTTCGGCAATATGTCCCTGGTGAACATTGCCAAGGCCGGCATCTTCTCCTCTGACCGTGCGGTTGAGGAGTATGCAGATGATATCTGGTACCTGAAGTAATGCGTATCTTATACGACAGCAGGAATATACAGTTCAAGACCCCCTTCGGAACCATCCGGAGGGGGCAAAACTGCGTTATTCGCATCCATGTTCCTTTCTCCAGCGGTGCTACTGCCGTCAGCCTGGTCTTAGAGAATCAGGATCAGCAGGTGGTTCGGGTGCTTCCCCTTTCTATGGAAGAGCGCCGTGGGGACTACGGGATCTGGGTCTGCAGCTTCCAGCCGGAAAAAAGCGGCCTGTATTTCTACTGGTTCCGCTTCACCAAGGAGCAGGGCGGCTTCCGCCTCTTCAAGCAGGGGAGCGGCACCAATATGGAGGCCGGTGACAAGTGGCAGCTCAGCGTGATCCCCGAGGACTTCACCACCCCGGCCTATGCGGAGGGTGCTGTGATGTATCAGATCATGCCCGACCGCTTTTTCCGGGACGGGGAGTGCGATCTGAGCGAAAAGCTCCGCCCCTTTACCCTCCATAAGAAGTGGAATGAGCTGCCGGAATATCTGCCGGATCAAGACGGAAACTGGTGCAACGATTTCTTCGGCGGCAATCTGGCCGGTATTCGGGCGAAGCTACCTTATTTGCAGAGCCTTGGGGTCAATATGCTCTATCTGAACCCCATTTTCATGGCCTATTCCAACCACCGCTATGATACCGCCGACTATAAGCGTATCGACCCCATGCTGGGCACGGAGGAGGATTTCCGCCTGCTCTGCGAGGAGGCCCACAGCCGCAATATGCGGGTGATCCTGGATGGCGTTTTCTCCCATACGGGCAGCAATAGTGTCTATTTTGATTCCAAGGGCATCTTTGGCCACGGTGCGGTCAGCGATCCGGAATCCCCCTATCGCTCCTGGTATCGTTTCTCCAGCTATCCGGAGAAGTACGAGGCCTGGTGGGGGATGCCCACCCTGCCCAATATTGAAGAGCTGGATCCCGGCTATATGGACTATATCATCGATGGCGAGGACTCCGTAGCAGCCCACTGGCTTCGCCTGGGTGCGGACGGATTCCGCCTGGATGTGGTGGATGAGCTGCCTGACCCCTTTGTGCTGCGGTTGAAGAAGCGCCTGCGCCAGCTAAAGCCCGATGCCATGCTTCTGGGCGAGGTCTGGGAGGATGCCTCCAATAAGCGCAGCTATGGTGAGGTTCGCCATTATTTTACCGATGGCGAGCTGGACAGCGTCATGAACTATCCCTGGCGCAAGGCGATCATCGATTTCGTCCTGGGACGGGATGATGGCAGCGCTTTTGGGGAGAGCATCATGACCCTGGCGGAGAACTATCCTCCCCAGGTGCTCTGCTGCCTCATGAACCTCCTCAGCTCTCATGATACGGTGCGCATCCTGACGGCTCTGGCGGAGGAGTACCCCGATACCCGTGCCGCCCGATCGGTGCATCAGATGTCTCCGGAGGTTCGGGCCCGTGCCATCCACAAGCTCCATCTGGCAGTTTTTCTGCAGTTTATGCTCCCGGGCATGGCCAGCATTTTCTATGGAGACGAGGCCGGTCTGGAGGGCTTCGAGGATCCCTTCTGCCGCAAGACCTACCCCTGGGACGGCGAGGATCAGAATCTTCTGCACTACTACCGCACCCTCTGCCGCCTGAAGAACGAGCTGTCTGTGCTGAAGAACGGGAATATCCGTGTCACCGAGGCAGGGCAGGGAACCATTTTCTTCATCCGTGAAAATGAGCAGCAGGTGGCGCTGGTCTGCGTCAATTCCGCCGGGATCCCCCGGAAACTTCCTGACGGTTATACACTCCGCTTTGGCAGATGCATGGACTTTGACGGCGCTTCCCATTGGCTGGAGCCCGGTGGCTTCTGCCTGCTGACTTTGGATCAATAAACACCAAGGCTTCTCCCTCCGGAGAAGCCTTAGATACATCCGCTGCCTTGTGCGGCGGATACAATATAAAATAAGGAGTTTCGAACCATGAAATTTTCCGACTATCCCTACAAGCGCCCCGATGCAGAGGCTTTTAAGGAGACCATTCGCAGCTGTGCCCGCCGTGTCCGTGAGGCTGACAGCGCCGAGGCGCAGATCAAGGCCTTTGATGAAGCGACCGCCCTGGGTATGGAGTTTCAGACTCTCTCCTCCCTGGCCTATGTGCGCAATACGGTCAATACCGCAGATCCCTTCTACGAGGCGGAGCGGGACTTCTATGACGAGGTCAGCCCCGAGATCCAGGAGGCAGATCAGGAGCTGAGCGAGGCAATGCTGGATTCTCCCTTCCGTGGGGAGTTGGAGGCCCACTATGGCAAGCTTCTCTTCGCCAATCTGGAGATCTCCCGCCGCAGCTTCAAGCCGGAGCTGATCCCCCTGATGCAGGAGGAGAGCAAGCTGGAGTCCCGGTATCAGAAGCTCTATGCCGGTATGACGGTGGAGTTTGACGGCAAGACCATGCCCCTGCCCATGCTGGGCAAGTACAAAGAGAGCCCCGACCGTGCCGTGCGCCGTGCTGCCTTTGAGGCAGAGGGCAAGGTTTTCGATGCCAATCAGGCAGAGCTGGACGAGATCTATACCAAGCTGGTCAAGGTGCGCAATGCTCAGGGAAGACTCCTGGGCTACGAGAACTACATTCCCCTGGGCTATGACCGTCTGGGCCGTAACTGCTACGGTGCAGCGGAGCTGAAGGCTTTCCGTGAGCAGATCGCCCGGGATCTGGTCCCCATCATCGCCCTGGTGAAGGAAGCCCAGCGCAAGCGCATCGGAGTGGATCAGCTCTGCATCTATGACGATGCCTACCGTTTCCCCGATGGCAATGCAGCGCCCGAGGGCACGCCCGATGAGATCCTGGCAGCCGGTAAGGCCATGTATCAGCAGCTGAGCCCCGAGACCAAGGAATTTATCGAGGATATGTTTGAGGGTGACCTCTTCGATGTTCTCTCCCGGGAGGGGAAAGCCCCCGGCGGCTACTGCACGGAGCTTCCCACCTACAAGATGCCCTTCATCTTCTCTAATTTCAACGGCACCTCCGATGATGTGGATGTCCTGACCCATGAGGCGGGCCATGCCTTTGCCTTCTACCGTGCCATGCACTCCGATGTCTATCCCCTGCTGCAGCAGCCTACCATCGAGGCCTGCGAATGCCATTCCATGAGTATGGAATTTTTGACCCAGGACTATCATAAGTATTTCTTTGGTGAAAACACCGCCAAGTATGAGCTGGCCCACTGCGAGGCCAGTCTGGATTTCATCCCCTACGGCTGCATGATCGATGAGTTCCAGCACCGTATCTACGAGGATGAGGACCTGACTCCCCAAGAGCGCAATGAGGTCTGGCAGGAACTGGAGGAGAAGTACCGCCCCTGGCTCAGCATGGATCAGCTGCCCTTCTATGGCCGCTATTCCCATTGGCAGTGGAAGCTTCACGTCTATCTGCACCCCCTGTACTATATTGACTATTGCATGGCCCAGATCGTGGCCTTCCAGCTTTGGACGCTGTCTCTGGAGGATCGGGATGCCGCCTGGAGGAAGTATCTGGCCTTTGTAGATGCTGCCGGCACCAAGACCTTCGCAGAGCTCTGCCGGGGCGCAGAGCTGCAGATCCCCTATGAGGAAGGCACCATCAAAACCGTTGGCGAGGGCATTCGCCGCTGGATCGAAGCAAACAGCTAAGCCATCGGAAAGAGAAAAATGCATATATATGCTGCATATACTGCAGCATTTGCAAGAAGATTGTGGAATATTCACTAAAAAGGATTTTTTATGCAGCCGGGTACTATAAAAAATCACAGAACTGCAAAAAAACAAGTGAAAGCACAATTTTTTTGTTGATTCTTTTCAAGAAATATGCTATAGTATAACAAAACTTTTAAGAGGATGAGAATCTTCTGTGAAGTCGCCGTAATATTTGTGCAGTTTAGCTGCATAAATAATCGCATATTTTCATCCCACATTCACCTGCCCGTGATATTTTCTCTGCAAGAGCGGAGTGAATATAAGAATTTTTTAGGAGGAAAAAGCAATGAAAAAGATCCTTGCTCTGTTGTTGGCGATGATCATGGTTCTGTCCCTGTTCGCAGCTTGCGGCGGCGACGAGACTCCCACCGATCCCACCGATGACACCCAAAGCACTCAGGGTACTGCCGATGCTACCGAGCCTAGCACCGACGAGCCTGAGGTTCCCGCAGAGTACACTTACGACAGCTACACGGCAGTTATGCCCAGCAACTGGAATGAGTTTACTTATGCTGACAACAACGACACTCAGATTATGAACTATATCGTCTCTTCTTTCTTTGAGTACGACTATAAGTTCGAGGATGATGTCAAGTTCGCAGAAGATGGCTCCATCAACAAGGATGGCCTTGTTCCCGGCGCCTACACCACCAACTACTCCGCTGCAACCGCTCTCGAGGACATCACCTCCTCTGTGGATGCAAAGTGGGGCTACACCGACGAGCAGAAGGCCGAAGGCGGCTATGCCTGGAAGATCACCCTGCGTGACGACCTGAAGTGGGACGATGGCACTGCCATCACCGCTGAAGACTTCGTGTACTCCATGAAGGAACTGCTCGATCCCGCTTTCATGAACTTCCGCGCCAACACCTACTATGATACCCTGATGATCAAGAACTCCAAGCTGTACTTCTTCCAGAACCAGGAAGGCACCTACGAGCCCGTTGATTCTCTCGGCTATGCTACCAACCAGGAAGCTATCGATGCCGGCGAGACCCTGTACATCGACGTGTACGAAGCATGGGGCGCAGAGGGCTATCTGTCTGCTGACGGCGTTGCTTGCCCCCAGTGGCTCGCTATCACCGACGAGACCGAGTACAACAATGCTGATGGCTCCGATCCTACCTCCGGCAAGATCGTTTATGAGACCTACATGAGCATGCCCGAGTACGTTCCCGAGTTTGACGTTGGCGGCGGCTATGCCTACATGATGTCCATCTATGTCGAGAACACCAACACCGACATCGCATGGGATACCGTTGGTATCTATGCTATCCCCGAAGAGAACGCTATCGTTCTGTGCCTGGACAAGGCTTACTCCTTCCTGAAGGAAGACGGCAGCCTCTCCGTTTGGGCTCCCTACTACTTCTCCAGCCTCCCCCTGGTTCACAAGGAGAAGTACGAGGCCTCCAAGATTGCTCCCGCTGACGGCGCAACTCTGTGGACCTCCAACTACAACTCTTCCCTCGAGACCTCCGCTTCCTGGGGTCCCTACAAGCTGTCCGAGTTCGAGGCCGGCTCCCACTATGTCCTCGTGAAGAACGAGAACTGGTACGGCTGGAACATGGATACTTACAAGAACCAGTACAAGATCACCTCTATCAACTGCCGCAAGATGGAAGAGTTCTCCACTCAGTGGATGGGCTTCCTGAATGGCTCTCTGGACGAGGCTGCCCTGCAGACCGAGAACGTCGCTGACTACCTCGACTCCAAGTACGTCTACTTCACCTCCACCTCCACCGGCACCTTCGGCATGCAGCTGTACAGCGACCTGAACACCCTGAAGGATTCCGAGAACAACAACGGCATTCTGGCTATCCAGGAATTCCGTCATGCTTTCAACCTCGCTCTGAACAGAAGCGACATCGTTGAGAAGATTTGGCCCGGCTCCGCAGTTCCCTGCTTCGGCCTGCTGAACGTTGCTTACTACTATGACATCGAGAACTCTCCCGAGCTCGAGGACGGCGGCCAGTATCGTAACGCCGAAATCGCTAAGGAAGGTATCCTCCG
>JAFQCY010000074.1 GCA_017399355.1 Oscillospiraceae bacterium | reverse complement strand
TAAGTCAAATAGATGTTTCTCGAACTGTCGGCTTCGCCTAAAGCCTCCCATGTTAAACGGAGGTAGGTCGCCTTGAACAGGCGACTCGGAGGGATTCCGCACGCCGCAACACCGTTATTCTGTAAGGCTTTCAGCGAATTCGTACTGCCTGCACGAATCCCCCCGGATCGCCTGAAAGGCGATCCGACCCCCATTAACAAGGGGGTCGTTGGTGCAGGCAAACTGTTCGGAAAATTTCTGTTTGACGGGCTGAATATTCCAAATCCGTGCCGAAGGCACACCTCAGTTTTTAGTCCTTAGTTATTAGCTCCCAGACAGACCGGCAAATTTCTGTTTCTATCAGTTTCTCTTTCCTTCATCGTGGCTAAGGACATAAAATGATCGCCCCTCCGGCCGGAGGGGCGATGTGATTTTTGGGATTTAGAGCAGCTCCAGGGTGTGCAGGAGGTAGTGCCAGGTGCGCTCTACGGAGGCGATGTTCAGACGCTCGCGGCTGGTATGGATATCCCGCATCTTGGGGCCGAAGGACACCGCATCCAGGCCGGGCAGACGGTCGGAGAAGATGCCGCACTCCAGGCCGGCATGGATGGCCTCCACCACAGGCTTGGTGCCGTAGAGCTCCTCATAGGCTCTGACCATGGTGTCCCGGAGGGTGGACTCCTTACGGTACTCCCAGGCGGGGTACTCGCCGGACTGGCTGTAGACAGCGCCGTAATGCTCTGCCAGGGTCTTGAGCTTGCCGATCAATTCCCTCTTCTCCGTGTTGACGCTGCTGCGGACGGAGAAGGTCATGATCGCTTCGGAAGCATCGGTCTTTAGGATGCCCAGATTCAGAGAGGTCTGCACCAGGCCCTCGATATCTGCGCTCATCTTCTGCACACCGTTGGGCAGGTCGTTCAGCAGGCCCAAAAGAGCCTTGGAGGAGGTCTCTGTCAGGGGCTGCAGCCCACAGTCTGCCTTGCAGACAGAGAATTCTACCTGGGTTTCTGTCTCGGGGAGGCTCTTTTTTGCCCGGGCATAGGCTTCAAAAAATGCCGCCTCGGGGGCATCGGTCAGCACATAGGCCGTGCTTGCCCGGGGGATGGCATTATCCTTGCTGCCGCCCTCGATGGTGATCAGGCGCAGGGGGATCTCCTTCAGGATCGCTGCCAGAACCTTATTGGCATTGGCTCTGCCACGGTTGATCTCCACACCGCTGTGGCCGCCGATGAGCTTTTCTACGCTGATCCGCAGGACGTTTCCGCAGAGCGCCTCTCGCTCTAAGGGCAGGCTGATACGGGAGGTTGCACCACCGGCGCAGCTGACGGTAAGAACACCCTCGTCCTCCGAGTCGCAGTTCAGAAGCAGTCTGCCCTGCAGCACGGACATATCCATGGCATCGGCGCCCAGCATACCGATCTCTTCGTCCACAGTGAAGACCGCCTCCAGCGCAGGGTGCTTGGCGGCAGGATCTGCCAGCAGCGCCAGAGCATAGGCCACGGCAATTCCATCGTCACCGCCCAGGGTGGTGCCCTCTGCATAGATGTCTGTGCCGTCCTGCTTCAGGCGCAGGCCGTCCTTGCTGAAGTCGATATCGCAATCCGCATCCTTCTCGCAGACCATATCCAGGTGGCCCTGGAGGATCACCGTGGGGTGGGTCTCGTAGCCGGGAGCGGCGGGCTTGTAAATAACCACGTTGTTGTTTTCGTCCTGCACATAGTGCAGCCGGTGAGCCTTGGCAAAGGCCACGCAGTAGTCAGAGATCCGCTTGGTATCCCCGGAGCCATGGGGAATGGCGCAGATCTCCTCAAAATAATGCAGCACTTCCTTGGGCTGCAGATGCTCCAAAACAGCCATATTTCCCGGCCTCCTTGTTAGAATTTACCCTATCATATCACAGACTTTGGCCGGGGGCAAGGATTTTTCGTCATAGCGCACCTCCAAAAGGCACAAGCCCTCCGGGGCTGCGGTCTCTCCGGCCAGGCTGCGCTGCCGGGAACACAGAAGCTCCGGAATGCACTCTGGCTCACGCTGCCCAAGTCCAACCTCTAAGAGCGTACCGACGATGATACGCACCATGTTATACAGGAAACCGTCTGCCGTCAGCTCAAAGCGCAGCTCCTCCCCCTCCCGGATCAGCTCCAGGCGGCGGAGGGTGCGGACAGAGGATTTCTTAAACTGCTTATTGGAGCAGAAGGCCAGGAAATCATGGGTCCCAAAAAAATGGGAGGCCGCCTGACGCATTTTCTCCTCATCCAGAGGACGGGGAAACCGGGTGCGGTAATGTCGCCCGAAGACATCCGGCTTTTCGCTGTTCCAAAGGCGGTAGACATAGGTTTTCTCCACAGCGCAGAGACGGGCATGGAAACGCTCCGGCGCATAGCGCAGGGAAACCGCCCCGATATCCCGGGGCAGCAGGTGGCGCAGCCGGGGCAGTATCTTATTCAGAGGCAGCTCAGGCGCCGTAAAAGACACCGTCTGCCCCAGGGCATGGACACCGGCATCGGTTCTGCCGCTGCCATGGATCTCCACAGGCTCGGCAAAGATCTCGCTGAGCGCAGCCTCTACCCTGCCCTGCACGGTCTGCGCCGTACCGGGCAGGCGCTGCCAGCCCTTATAGCGGCTGCCGTCATACTGCAGGATCAGGCAATATGTTCTTCTTCCCAAAAGCTGATCTCCTCCATTGCTTCGGCCTTGGTATCTGCGGAGAACAGAAACTCTCCGTCCACCGTATAGACCTCGTAATAACCTCTTACCGCAATAATGTTCAGGGACACAGCACTCATTCCTTTCGGTGATTGATGTCCCGATTATAGCAGTAATTATGTCCTATAAATCGTACTTAAAACGCCTTGGTGGGAAAATTCTCTTCCACCAAGGCGTTTTTGCAATTGAATATTATCCCTGTGTATAGAGATTCAGGAAGCACATAAGCATCTTGGCACACTGGGCACGGCTGGCGCTGCCATTGGGCAGCAGCTTGCCATCGGAGCCATTGACGATGCCTGCCCCTACGGCCCAGTTTACTGCGTCCTGGGCATAGTCCGCGATCTGATCCACATCGGAGAAGGCGGAGAGATCGCCTGCCTGGGTGGTGGCATAGCCCTTATAGTTGGCAAAGCGCAGAAGCATGACCATCAGCTGCTGGCGGCTCACATTGTCGTTGACCCCAAAGGTGGTCTCGGAGATGCCGTTGACGATTCCCTTCTCATAGGCCCAGGCGATGGCATCGGAGTACCACATACCACCGGGCACATCGGTAAAGGGATGGCTGTAGCTGCCGCTCTCGCCGCTCATGCGGTAGAGCACCGTAGCCAGCATGGCCCGGCTCATGGTGCCATCGGGCATGAACTCCGTCTCGCTGACTCCGCTGAAGAGCCCTGCCTCCACCGCCAGCATCACAGGCTCATAGTACCAGGCATTCTGCGGCACATCCGCAAAGCCCGGCGCAGGGGGATTGGTGATGATGGGGGGATCGGTCTCTTCGGGAGGCTGGTTGGGATCCTCTCCCTCTGCCCAGCGGGCATAGACCGTGCCCAGAACATTGGAAGGCGCAACAGTGTCCACCGTGAACTGCTCACCGCCAGAGCTCTTGGTGAACCAGCCGGTGAGGTAGTAACCCTCACGGGTGGCGGTGGGGAGGATGCCCAGGGGCTCGCCGGTCTTGTAGTAGCGGTATTTTTCGGAAGGCTCTCCCTTGCTGCCGTTAAACTGCAGGAAGTAGTAGGCATTGCCAAAGCGCTGATAGACACCGTTGAGGTACATATTGGCCTCATCCATGCGGCGGCGGGCAAGACCCGTCAGCACCGAGCCGCCGGCATTGCACCATCTGCCCATGACGTTGACGAATTCCATCTCGGTATAGCCGCCAAAGAGGATGTACTGGTAGATCTTATAGCCGGAATTGATCCACTGCCAGCCTAAGTTAAAGGTGAAGCTGACAATGGCATCATACTGGGACTGGGTATGCTGCACCGTGCCCTTGGCGAACTGCTTGTCCACCGTGACCTCCACGCTGGCCAGCTCATAGCGCAGCAGATAATCCGCCTCGGCCTCCGTAATGGGGGCGGAGATGGGAATGGGGGCATTCGCAGGGTCATAGCGGGTGCCATAGCCTACGGTGTACTGGCCGTAGTCATAGTAGGGATTGGCAACGAAGCCCTCATGCTCCTTGATAAAGGCGATCAGGGCCTCAGAGGACTTCAGCGCAGGCAGAGGTGGCCACTCGGCATTGCCGCCGGAGGGGCTGCCCTCGTTGGGCTCATCCACCTTGGTCTCAGACCAGTGGGCATAGACGGTACGGTTGCTGCTGACGGTATCGCTGTTGACCAGGTGGGTACCGCCCTCGGCCTCGGTATACCAGCCCGCAAAATACCGGCCGCTGCGGCTGGCTGTGGGCAGATTGGAATAGGTACCGCCTAAGGCATAGCACAGGACGGTATTATCGTCCAGGCTGCCGCCATTGGCATTGAAGATCACATAGCGGAACGCAGCCTCACAGACACCGTCATAGCTGCCGTAGAGGAAGAGCTTGGTCTCACGGATGCGGTGGTTCAGACGGTCCTGAGAGAATGCGCCGTCCTTCTTGACCCAGGAGCACAGGGCATTGGCCACATCCACATCCGTATAATTACCGGAGCCGATCACGGTCTCGCACTTATAGCCGGAATTGAGGATATAAGAGCCGTAGTTCATGACCAGGTCCACCATGGCCTCGAACTTCTGCTGGGTAAAATCGGCATCATAGCGGTCGATGAAGTCATTGACCGCAGATTCGGCAGAGCTTAGGGTGGACTCAGAGAAGCTGCCGCCGCACATCTCGCTGATAAACGCACGCCCTTCCTCGCTGACGGAGAAGTCCGATCCGCTGCGGGTCTGCGCCGCAAACACGGGCTGGATCAGCCCAGCCAGCAGGCTCAGAAGCAGCAGGGCGCTGCATAAGATCCGTTTCATAAGTTCACTCCTGTCGGAATTATGTCAATCGTATTGTAACAGATGATTACGGATTCGTCAAGCCCACTATGACATTTTACAGCTTCATTCGACAAAATTTATTACAAAAAAGTTACAAAATAATGCAATTTTTCATAAATTCTAACAGAGTTTCATAAATTTCCTTGCAATGTGCCTCCAGAAGGATCTCGTGGCGGCCCCTGCATAGATGTACCTTTACGCTCTGCATACCGGCCTTGCGGAAACGCTTGGCGCTCTTCTGAACCCCCTTGCCCATAGCGCCTACGGGGTCATCCTGCCCGGCGATCAAGAGGACAGGCAGGGTCTTGGGCATCTTTTTCAGGTTGGACAGTTTCTGGTTCTGCGCCATGCCGCTGAGCATACTGTCCGCCAGACCGACGGAGATCGGGCCGCCGCAGAGGGGGTCATCGGTATACTCCCGAACACGGGAGGGCGTGCTGCTGATCCAGTCGTTGGGGGTTTGGGCATCCTTGAATTTGCTGTTGTAAGCGCCGAACATGAGGCGATTCATGAGCTTGCTGTGGGTAGTGGCGCCCAGGCGCAGCTTCTCCAGCTTGCAGATCAGCTGACCGGCTCGGAGAATGGGGGCAGGCTGCCAGCCCGTGCCGCAGATCACAGCGCAGGACAGCGCCATCTCCGGATGGGTATAGAGCAGGGAGCGCAGCAGGAAGGAGCCCATACTGTGGCCGAAAAGCACATAGGGCAGATGGGGATATTCCTTGCGCAGCAGCTCATAGACTGTATGGCAGTCCTCCCGGACCGCTGCCCAGCCATCGGGGAAATGCAGAGCTGTGCCGCCGCTTTTGCCGTGGCCCATATGGTCATGGGCCACCACCAGGAAGCCCTGCCCGCTTAAAAATCGGGCGAAAGCATCGTAGCGCAGGGCATACTCCGCCACACCGTGGAGGATCTGCACCACCGCCACCGGCTGGCCTTCAGGTGCCCAGCGGTAGCCCTGCAGCTGCATTCCACTGTGGGAAGAAAATTGAAATTCTTGCATGACACACCTCCAAAGTACGATTTATTGTACATAATCTTTGTTATGATGGGGACAACTTCAGAAAGGAGACAAAATACGATGAAAAATGTGATCGATCTTACCCCTTATTTAGCGCAGAATGTGGTGCTGGCCAAGCCCAAGCGCCGTATTGACCTCTCCGTGCTGGCAGAGAGCATTGTCAGCGTGCTTTTGGGCGGCTGCATCCTCAGCGCCTTTGCCATTTTCTTCGCCGTTATTTGATGTTGCGGCGGTACAGCAGGTCTAAGCCCTTCAGCATCAGGCTGCCATCGTAGACCATCTTGCGGCGGCACAGGGGCAGGACAAATTTGGCAATGCCTCCGGTGGCCACGATGGTAGCCTCCATGCCCAGCTCCGCCTCCATGCGATCCAAAAGGCCGTCCAGCATGGCGGCTGCGCCCAGCATGATACCGCTGCGCATACAATCCCGGGTATTTTTGCCGATGGCACGCTGGGGAGCGTCCAGGCTGATGCCCGGGAGCTGAGCGGTGCGGCCCGTGAGGGCCTCCATGGAGATCTTCAGGCCGGGGCAGATGCAGCCGCCGATGAAGCTGCCCTTGTTGTCCACGGCGGTAATGGTGGTCGCCGTACCCATGTCCACCAAGAGCAGGGGTTTGCCGTACTGCTCAATGGCAGCCACCGCCGCCACGATCAGGTCAGCGCCCACCTCCGTGGGGTTGTCCATGCGGATATTCAGGCCGGTCTTAATGCCGGGGCCAACCACTAAGGGCTGCTTGCCCGTAAGCTTGCGGATGGCGGTGCGGAAGGAATTCAGCACCGGCGGCACCACGGAGGAGATAATGCAGCCCTCAATTTTCTCCGTTTCCACTTCAAAAAGGCTCAGCATGGTCTTCAGCTCGGCGCAGTACTGATCCGAGGTCTTCACCAGATCCGTGGCCATGCGTGCTTCGAAGAGGATCTTGCTGTCCTCCAGGCAGCCCAGGACAATATTGGTATTGCCGATATCAATTGCAAGAATCATAATACTTCCTCCGTAAATAAATCTTTGACACAGCAGGAGATCCTGCCCTCTGACAGTTCTACCATGCCGTAGGTGGGGGTTCTGCCGCCGCAGGCCCCGGGGTTCATGAGCCAGAGGCCGTCCAGTTGCGCACAGTAGGGGGTGTGGGTATGGCCAAAGAGGGCTATCTGCGCTCCGGCCTCCAGAGCGGTATATTTCAGCTGCAGGAGGCCGCTTTTTACGCTCTGCTTGTGGCCGTGGGTGGCCAGAATGGTGACACCTTCCCAGTTAAAAACCCATTTATCCGGGTAGCGCTGCTCGAAATAGTCGCAATTCCCCTTTACCCGGCATAGGGGCAGAATGGGGTACTCCCGATCGATGATATCCGCATCCGATGCATGGTCGCCCAGATGGACGGCTGCATCGGGTCTTTCTTTTTGCATTGCCAGACGGATATAGGTGGTATCTCCGTGGGAATCGGAGAATACAAGGAATTTCAAAAGCCCTCACCCTTTCTGATTTCGGTGCATATAGTATAGTATACCAGATTTCCCGGAAGGAGGCAATGACCCCGATGAAAGATCCCGAAAAAAATCCCACTCTGTCGCCCCAGCAGCTGAAGCAGATGATGGCAGCACCGGAGATGCGCCAATTGCTGCAGCTACTGCAAAAGGACGGCGGTGCGGCGCTACAGCAGGCGGCGCAGCAGTTCCGAGCCGGAAATACCGAGGCGGCGCAGGAGACCCTGCGGCCGCTGATGCAGGATAGGGAGACAGAGCAGCTGCTGAACAAGCTCAATTCCAGGGGAAGGTAGGTGCAAGGGATGGAGGGGCTGGAGG
>JAFQCY010000073.1 GCA_017399355.1 Oscillospiraceae bacterium | reverse complement strand
GGTAGATGCCCAGCGCCTGGTACAAAGAGGGCACGGCCTTCTGGAGGAACATCTCCACCAGCTGCACCAGCGCCGCAATGACCAGAATGAAGACCACGGTCTGCATATAGCCCAGGCCGAAGGGCAAGAGCAGATATTCATTGACCGCCCAGGTGGCAGCGGAGGCCAGCGCCATAACGAAGATGACAGCAACACCCATACCGACGGCGGTATCGGTCTTCTTGGACACGCCCATAAAGGGGCAGATGCCCAGGAATTTCACCAAAATAAAGTTCTCTGCCAAAATGGCACTCAGGGAGATGGAGAACAGGGATAAAAACAGCTGCATTATCCTGCCGCCTCCTTTCTCTCGGCTCGCTCAGCAAGCTTGCGGTTGACCCACTGGGTAAAGGCGATGAGGCAGCCCAGGGTCAGGAAGCCGCCTACGGGGAGGATGATCAGCAGGGCGGGGTACTGCTCCGGCAGGATGCGGATACCGTCTGCCCCGATGACACCGGCGCCGAAGGTGCCGCTGCCCAGGAACTCCCGGATGATGCACATGACCACCAGAGCGGCGGTGTAGCCGATGCCCTGGGTCAGGCCGTCCACGGCGGAGGCCAGCACGCCGTGCTTGGAGGCGAAGGCCTCTGCTCTGCCCAAGATGATGCAGTTGACCACGATCAGGGGGATAAATACGCCCAGGCTCTCAGAGAGGGCGGGCAGATAGGCCTGCAGCAGCAGATCCACCATGGTAACGAAGCCGGCGATCACCACAATATAGGCGGCAATGCGGATCTTATCGGGGATCACCTTGCGCAGCAGGGAGATGACCACATTGGAGCAGATGAGGATCAGGGTCACGGAGATGCCCATGCCCAGGCCGTTAAAGAGGGTGGTGGTAATGGCCATGGTGGAGCAAAGACCCAGCAGCTGGCCTAAGACCGGATTGTTGGTCAGGAGACTGTCTTTCAAGTGCTTTTTAAAGTTCATTTGCCCACCTCCTCAACCAGGTTCAGCGCCCGTTCCACGGCCTCGGTAACCGCACGGGAGGTCACCGTAGCGCCGGTGAGGGAATCGATCTCGCCGCCGTCCTTGTCCACGGCCAGCTGGCCGCTGCGGCCGACAAACTGGCTCTGCCAATCCGCACGGGTGCAGTTGGCGCCCAGGGAGGCGGTTTCCGCATGGGAGACCACGGAGATACCGCTGACGGTGCCGTCGGAATTGACACCTACCATCAGGTCAATGGCGCCGCCGAAGCCACCGGCCTCCAGGCGCACCACATAGCCTTTGTCATCTGCCTGATAGATGGTCACACCTTCCTCTGCGCAGGGGACGGGGGTGTATTGCTCTGCAGGCAGCACCTGCAGCATGGCATTTTTGGCCTTTTCTTCCTTCAGGGTGGCGATCTTGTCCTCGGTCACGTGGTTCACCAGGGCCAGAAGCCCCGCCACCACGGCCGTAATGAGGAAGAGGGTGATGGTCAGGCGAAGAATGTATTTCACTTGCCCTCACCGCCCTTCTTTGCCTTTTTTACAAGGCCGAAGCGCTTGGGGATGCCCAGCTTGTCAAAGAAGCCCACGCAGCAGTTCATAATCAGAATGGCATAGCTCACGCCCTCCACATAGGAGCCGAAATAGCGCAGCGCCACGGTCAGAAGGCCGCAGCCGATGCCGTAGGCGATCTGGCCGCCACGGGTGACGGGGGAGGTGGTGTAGTCCGTGGCCATGAAGATAGCACCCAGAAGCAGGCCGCCGGAGAGGATCTGGCAGGCCATCCAGAGCAGGCGGTCATTGCCGCCCAGGGGGAACACAAAGGTCAGCACCGCCACGGTGAGCAGGTAAGCCAGGGGAATCCGCAGGGAGATCACACGGCGGATCAGAAGATACACGCCGCCTAAAATCAGGGCCAGGGCGGAAACCTCACCCAAGGAGCCGCCGATCTTGCCCAGGAAGAGATCCAGCAGGCTCTCGGCGGGGAGCTGCCCCACCGCCAGGGACTCCATGGGCGTTGCGGCGGTGACGCCGTCTACCACAGGGGCAGACAGGGCAGGCAGCCAGGTGCCGGGGGTGACCCAGGTGCCGGACATCAGAGAGGGCCAGCTGAAGAGGAAGGCACGGGCCGCCAGGGCGGGGTTGACAATGTTCATGCCGATGCCGCCGAAGAGCTGCTTTACCAGCACAATGGCGAAGAAGTCCGCAATCAGCACCGTCCAGAAGGGCAGGCTCACGGGGCAGACAAAGGCGATCAGCATCCCCGTAACCGCCGCCGACCAATCCCCGATGGTATGGGGCTTTTTCATGAGCTTGCGGTAGAGCCACTCGAAGAAGGTGCAGCCGAAAACCGACACCATGGTCAGGGTCAGGGCCCGGAAACCGAAGAAATAGATGGCAGCGATCAGGGCAGGGATCAGGGCGATGACTACGTCACGCATGATCACTTTCGTAGTGGTCTTGCTGTGGGCATGGGGGGAGGAGGAGATGGTAAAATACTGTGGTCTTTGTTTCATTTCGCCGCCTCCTTTGCTTTCTGTGCCCGCAGCAGCTGCTTGCCACGGCGGAAGCTCTGCACCAGCGGGATCTCTGCCGGGCAGGTATAGGCGCAGCAGCCGCACTCGATGCAGTCCATGACGTTCCCCTTCTCCAGCTTGGCAAGGTCACTCTTGGTGCTTGCCCGGTGGAGGAACACCGGCTGCAGGTGCATGGGGCAGACCTCCACGCACTTGCCGCAGCGGATGCACTGGGGCTCGTAGGAAGATTTCTTGTTCTCTAATAGGCAGGTCAGGGCGTTATTGCCCTTGATGGTGCCGCAGTCCAGACGGTGCTGGGCGATGCCCATCATGGGGCCGCCGCAGAGTACCTTATCCGGCGCTTTCACAAAGCCGCCTGCGGCCTCGATGAGCTCAGAATAGTAGGTGCCGATGGGGGCCAGGAAGTTGCCCGGCTCACGGATGGCCTGGCCGGTCACCGTGATGATACGGCGGATCAGGGGCAGGCCGTCATAGACCGCATCGCAGATGGCGGCGCAGGTGGCCGCATTGAACACGGCGCAGCCCACCTGGGCAGGCAGACCGCCGGGAGGCACCTGCCGCCCTGTTACCGCCTGGATCAGCTGCTTCTCTGCGCCCTGGGGGTAGCGCACCTTCAGAGTCAGCAGCTCCATATCCGCCGGCAGTGCCTGCTTCATGGCTGCCGCTGCGGCGGGCTTGTTATTCTCCAGGCCGATGGCGGTGCGCTTGGGCCGAAGGATCTTCTGAATCACCTGCAGGCCGCGGATGATCCGCTCCGGGCTCTCCCGCATCAGGCGGTCATCGGCGGTAATATAGGGCTCGCACTCTGCACCGTTGACGATGACCGTATCCACCTTGCCCAGGCCGGAGGAGAGCTTTACATGGGTGGGGAAGCCTGCGCCGCCCATGCCCGTAATGCCTGCCTCACGGATGATGGCGATCAGCTCCTCGGGGCTCAGGCCGTCGATGTTCTCCCGCTTCTTCAGGCCGGGGAAGAGCGTATCTCTGCCGTCATTCTCAATGACTACGCAGAGGGTATATGTACCGCCGGGGGTGGCATGGTTCTCCACGGCAACTACTGTGCCGGAGACCGAGGCATGAACGGGAACGCAGAGTCCCTCGCCGTCGCCGATCTTCTGCCCCACCAGCACACGCTGACCCACCTGCACCAGAGGGCTGCAGGGTCTGCCGATATGCTGGTTCATGGCGATACTGACCAGCTTGGGCTGCAGGATCACAGGAGCCTTTTCTTTTGTCAGTTCTTTGTAACCCTTGGGGTGCACGCCGCCAAAAAAGGATCGAGCCATAAATGCATCACCTCAATATATAATCGTACGAGTTTATCATAGCACACATTCGGTAAAATTGCTATGGAAAAATCTCTATTCCTTGCAAATAATTGTTAAAAATCACCGATTACTTTCCGGAGCTGCGCTGATGGGGAACGGTTCCCCACTCCGGCAGGGGCAGGCGCTGCATGGCGCCGAAGACCCGCTCCTTCAGCTCGGGGTAGGTCTTGCTTAAATTGCGGATCAGCTCCTTGATCTCCTCCCGTTTGGTGTTCTTGTCCGCCGGGCAGCGGTTTTGCACGATGGGGAGCTGCTCCTCCTCCGCCAGACGGCGCACCATGCCCTCGGTAAGGTACAGAAGCGGACGGATCTGGGTCACGCCGCTGCGATCCAAATAGGTCACCGGCTGGAAGCAGCTGATGCGCCCCTCAAAGATCAGGCTCATGAGGAAGGTCTCCACCGCATCGTCATAGTGATGCCCCAGGGCAACCTTGGTAAAGCCCTGCTCCAAAATGGCCTGATTCAGCGCCCCACGGCGCATTTTTGCGCACATGGAGCAGGGATTTTTCTCCTTGCGGTAGTCAAAGATGATCTTGGAGATCTCCGTCTGTACCCGGAGAAAGGGGATCTCACGGGCGGCGCAGAATGCCTCAATGGGGGCGAAATCCATGCCGAAGCCCATGTCAATGGTCACAGCCGCCAGAGAAAAGCCTCCGGGGAAATAATCCCGCAGGGCAGAGAGGATCCGCAGCAGCACCATGGAGTCCTTTCCCCCGGATACGCCTACGGCGATCTTGTCCCCGGGCATGATCATCTGATAATCCTCCACACACCGCCGAACCAGTCCCATTGCACGCTGCATCATAAAACCTCCCATAAAAGCTGCCGCAAAAACTTTCCCCGAGCCCGTAAATTTATAAAAATTGCAAAACGAGAAAACAAGAGAATAAACGAGTATAAACGAGAATACGAGAGTTCTTGCGGAGAAAAACAAAAATTTCAAAAATAGTGCTTGACATTCAAAAATTCCCGTGGTATAAAGGTAAAGCTGTCTGGGACTATTGTAATCCCACAGCCGAAAAAAGTCAAAATATTTATTATCATATACGGAGGAAACATCATGTCCACTACCCTGGTCAGAAAAGAAGACGTGCAGCGCAAGTGGTACGTTCTTGACGCCGCCGGTAAGCCCCTGGGCCGCACCGCCGTCATCGCCGCCAACCTGCTCCGCGGCAAGCTGAAGCCCGATTTCACCCCCAACGTTGACTGTGGCGACTACGTCATCGTCATCAACGCCGACAAGGCAGTCCTCACCGGCAAGAAGCTGGATCAGAAGTACTATCGCCATCACTCCGGCTGGATCGGCGGTCTGAAGGAAACCAAGTATAAGACCCTCATGGCAGAGCGTCCCGACTTCGCTTTCGAGCTGGCAGTCAAGGGCATGCTCCCCAAGAACACTCTGGGCCGTGGCGCCCTCACCCGTCTGAAGGTTTTCGCAGGTGCTGAGCATCCCCATGCCGCTCAGAAGCCCGAAGCCTGGACTCAGGACTAATCGTGGAGGTAGAAGATCATGTACGAAAGCAAGAGACAGTATCAGTACGGCACCGGCAGACGTAAGTCTTCCATCGCCCGTGTCCGTGTTTATGAGAACGGCACCGGTTCCATCATCATCAACGGCCGTGACATCGACGACTACTTCGGCCTCGACACCCTGAAGCTGATCGTTCGTCAGCCCCTGGTCGCCACCGAGAACGTCGGTAAGGTCGACATCATCTGCACCGTCAAGGGCGGCGGCGTTACCGGCCAGGCCGGCGCCATCCGTCATGGCATCTCCCGTGCTCTGCTGGGCGTCAACGCCGAGTACCGTGCAACCCTGAAGGCTGCCGGCTTCCTGACCCGTGACCCCAGAATGAAGGAGAGAAAGAAGTACGGTCTGAAGGCCGCCCGTCGTGCTCCTCAGTTCTCCAAGAGATAATCTATCTCTCATATCGAACTTCAAAAACCCAGAAACCGCAACGGCTTCTGGGTTTTCTTTATGCTCTGAAAGGAGTATAAAGCTAAGATGGCTGAAAGTATTGAAAAAGACCTCATTTAAGCGATAGAACGGCACGAAAATTGCTTTTCGTGCCGTTCTCTTTATTTATTCACATTATTGTGATATAATGATATCAATTCGATAAACTTGAATTTGTAGGTGTGAATGATGAAAACTTTATATATGATTGGTGGCACTATGGGAGTTGGAAAAACAACT
>JAFQCY010000072.1 GCA_017399355.1 Oscillospiraceae bacterium | reverse complement strand
GGAAACCGTCAGGGTGTCCTTTCACGTTCAATAACCCGCCCGCAGGCGACAAAAATGCAAAATAAAAGTTACCTTGATTCTATTTTGCATTTTTGAATGCAGCTTGTCAAAAATGCCCAAAGGGCTTTTTTGACAAGCTGAGACTGCAGCAAAACCGAAGTTTTGCTGCAGCCTTTTTATTCTTGAGATTAACCGAAGATGGACAGGGCAACGAAGAGAGGTGCCAGCAGAGAGGCTACCAGGGAGACCACGGTGATGAGGGTATTGATGGAGGGGCCTGCGGTGTCCTTAAAGGGATCGCCTACGGTGTCACCTACCACAGCGGCCTTATGGGCTTCGGAGCCCTTGCCGCCCTCGTTACCGGCCTCTACATACTTCTTGGAGTTATCCCAGAGACCGCCGGCATTGGACATAAACAGGGCCAAGAGCAGACCGCTGACGATATTGCCCAGGAGGAAGCCGCCTACCGCCTCTACGCCGCCGATGAAGCCAACGGCAATGGTGGCGATGATGGCCAGGAGACCTGCGGGGATCAGCTCACGGAGGGCGCCCTGGGTGGCAATGTCGATGCACTTATCATACTCAGGCTTTGCCTTACCCTCACGGAGGCCCTTGATCTCATTGAACTGACGATGGATCTCGGCCACCATGCGCTGAGCATTCTTATCCACGCCCAGCATCAGCATAGCGGAGAAGACCGCCGGGATAGCTGCGCCGATGAGGATGCCGAAGAAGACCAGGGGATTCATAATATCAAAGCCTGTAATGGAAGAACCGGCATTCTGTGCCTCTGCCATAAAGGCGCCCAGCAAGCTGATGACGGTAAGACCGGCTGCGCTGATGGAGAAGCCCTTGGTCACGGCCTTAACCGTGTTACCGGCGGAGTCCAGCTCATCGCAGATGCGGATGGTCTCTTCGCCCAGGCCGCCCATCTCCGCCAAACCGCGGGAGTTATCCACAATGGGACCATAGGCATCGTTGGAGATGATCATGCCCACGATGGAGAGCATACCGACCGCTGCCATGGCAATACCGAAAAGGGCATAGGAAGCACCCAGAGGTGCGCAGATGAAGTAAGCAAAGAGAGCGGAAACCGCAATGCCGATCATGGCGGGCAGCACAGAGACAAAGCCATAGGAGACACCGGAGAGCACCGTAAAAGCCGGGCCGGAACGGGATGCTCTGGCGCATTTTTTAACAATGGGCTTGGTATCATCGGTAAAGTAGTCGGTGGTGATGCCGATGATGACACCTACCAGCAGACCCATGGAGGAGGCTGCCCAGATGCGCCACTCGAAGCCTTCAAAGAGGAAGGTAGCAGCTGCGGTCAGCACCATGTAGATGGCGGTGGTCACATAAGTAGAGGAGTTCAACGCACGGGTGGGGTTGCCATTCTTGCCGATACGGGCGGTGGCGATGCCCAGAATGGAGGCCAGCAGGCCCAGGGCTGCATAGCAGAATACCATCATGGTGCTGACACCCTTAATGCCGCCATCGATGGCCTGAGCAAGCACCAGAGCAGCAGCCATGGAGGCCACGTTGGAGTCGAAGAGGTCAGCGCCCATGCCGGCCACGTCACCTACATTGTCGCCAACGTTGTCAGCGATAACTGCAGGGTTGCGGGGATCATCCTCGGGGATGCCCAGCTCTACCTTACCGGTCAGGTCAGCACTGACATCGGCGGTCTTGGTGAAGATACCGCCGCCGGCCTTGGCAAAGAGAGCCAGGGAACTGGCGCCGAAGGAGAAGCCAAGAACAATAGAAGAATCCCCGGTGAGCAGCAGCACAGCGGCCACGCCCAGCAGGCTAAAGCCCACAACTGCAAGACCCATGACAGAGCCGCCACGGAAGCCGACCATAAAGGCGGGCTTGATGCCCTTCTGAGCAGCCTCAGCAGCACGGCCATTGGAGGCAGTGGCCACCAGAATGCCGATCTTACCGGCAATGGCAGAGAGGATGGTACCGGCAATATAGGACAGCGCCATACCTAAGTTTTCGATCCAGTTGCCCTTCCAAATGCCCTGGGGCAGGAACACAAAGATCAGAACCGCAGCCACACCGGCAAAGACAGCCAGGATCTTATATTCCTTGCGCATAAAGGTATTGGCACCGGACTTGATCAATCCGGAGACATCGGCAATGGTCTTATTCTTCATGGGCTGGCGCTTGACCCACAGATGCAGATAGACCGCAAAAGCAAAGGCGATCGCCACAGCCAGGAAGGAAAGACCATAGATCAGAGATACACTGGGTTGCATGGGAATTCCTCCTTTTTCATTTTTCTTGAGAGCATCGGTCAGCCGAACCAAAAACTCCCATATATACTATATATCACAAAAGTTGGAAATTGTACAGCATAATTTTGTTATTTTTGCCAAATATTTGCCGATTTTTTACCGTTCTATTGTTGTAAATGACGAGGAAATTCTGGGATTTCTACACAAAAAGCCCTGCGGTAAGCGCTTACCGCAGGGCTTGCAGGGGAAAAATTCTTATTTTTTGACCACAGATCCGGTGCGCTTCAGAAGCTTCCGGATCTCCAGATGCTGGGGACAGGCAGTCTCGCAAGCGCCGCAATCCAGGCAGCTTTTGGGATCAGGTGTCTCCACCGGCTCCCAGGGCAGAAGCAGCTTGCGATTATTCCATGCGGAGAACAGCTCGGGAATGCAGATCTGCTGCGGACAGACATCCATGCAGTAGCGGCAGGCTGTACAGGGGATCTGCTCTGATTTCCGCAGGATCTCACGGATCTGCGCCACCGCTGCGTATTCCGCATCCGTAAAGGGCTTGAAGTCCTTCATATAGCTGAGATTATCCTCCATCTGAGCCTGGTCGCTCATGCCGGATAGCACCATGGCCACATTGGGATGGGAGGCGCAGTAGCGGATCGCATAGCTGGCCGCACTTCCCTGCCCCAGCTCGGCCAGAAGCTTCTCTCCTTCTGCAGGCAGCTGCGCCAGACGGCCGCCCTTCACCGGCTCCATGACCAGGACAGGCTTGCCGTACTTCTCGCAGACCTCATAGCAGCGCTGGCTCTGAACATCGGGATTGTCGTAATCTGCATAGTTCAGCTGGAGCTGGACGATCTCAATACAGGGCTCCCGCTGGAGAATGTGCTCCAGAACCTCGGGGCTGTCGTGAAAGGACATACCGATATGCTTCACCCTGCCCTCAGCCTTAAACTGCTGCATCTGCTCAAATGCCTTGCAGCGCAGCGCCTTCTCGTAGCGGCCCATGCTCATGGCATGGAAGAGGTAGAAATCAAAATACTCCACGCCGCAGGTCTTCAGCTGCAGCTCAAAGAAGGGACGGATCTCCTCCTCAGAATCAAAATACATACAGGTGAGCTTGGAGGTCAGGTAGTAGCTGTCTCTGGGGTAGCGCTCCACCAAGGCCTTGCGGAGGGCAGGCTCGCTCTGCTCATTGATATAGTTATGGGCGGTGTCAAAATACCTGCCGCCTGCTGCGATGTAGGTATCCACCATTTTCTCAAAGGCAGGCTGATCGATCCGCTCCCCATCCATGGGCAGACGCATACAGCCAAATCCTAACTTCATCTCATTTTCCAGCATAAAAACGCCTCCTTTTACCATATTGTACAAAATTTTTTCAGGAAGGTCAAGGAGGGAATGCGAGGAGATGCGGAAATATGCCTTAGAAACCAATGGCTGATAACTAAGGACTAAAAGCTCCTCCGTGGGATGTTCCACGGAGGAGCTTTGGCTTATTCTTTTATTCCTCTACCTGAATGCCGTTATCGGCAAAGGCCTTCAGGAGGAGCTCCATGTCGGAGGGGATGGAGATGGGCTCGCCGCAGGCGGCGATGGCATTGGCCACGTCCTTCAGGCCGTTGCCGGTGACCACAGAGACCGCGGTGGCATCGGCGGGGATCTTGCCCTCTTCGCAGAGCTTCTTCAGACCGGCTGCACCGGTGACACCGGCGGGCTCACCGAAGACACCGCAGGTACGGCCCAGCAGCTTCTGAGCGGCCATGATCTCTGCATCGGAGACATTGACCACCAGACCATTGGACTCACGGATGGCCATGAGGGCCTTGGTTGCATTGCGGGGCACACCCACGGCGATGGAGTCGGCCAGGGTGTTCTCCTCCATGGGATACCATTCCTCGTTATTGGCAATGGCACGGTTCAGGGGGCAGCAGCCCTCTGCCTGAGCGGAGATCAGACGGGGCAGCTTGTCGATAAAGCCGATGGCATACAGATCCTTCAGGCCCTTCCACAGACCGGCGATGGTGCAGCCGTCACCTACGGAGATGGCGATATAGTCGGGAACCTCCCAGTTCAGCTGCTCCATGATCTCCAGGCCGACGGTCTTCTTGCCCTCGGAGAGGTAGGGGTTGATGGCAGCATTGCGGTTGTACCAGCCCCACTTGTCGATGGCCTGCTTGGAGAGGTTGAAAGTCTCCTCATAGCTGCCCTGAACGGAAACTACCGTTGCGCCGAAGGTCATCAGCTGGGCAACCTTGCCCTTGGGGGCACGGGAGGGAACGAAGATATAGGTCTTGATACCGGCTGCTGCGGCATTGCCGGCCAGAGAGGAGGCGGCATTGCCGGTGGAGGAGCAGGCGATGACCTTGGCACCGGCTTCTCTTGCCTTGGCAACGGCCATGGCAGAAGCTCTGTCCTTCAGGGAGGCGGTGGGGTTCAGGCCGTCATCCTTCACATAGAGCTTCTTGATGCCCAGCTCCTTGGCCAGCACATCAGCCTCATAGAGGGGAGACCAGCCCACACGCAGGGGGGTATTCTCCGTGGTCTCCTCGATGGGCAGCAGCTCACGGTAGCGCCACATGGAGCGGTCATCCCGGGCAGCTAACTTCTCCTTGGTCAGGGTGGTCTTGATATAGTCGTAGTCGTAAATAATATCCAGAATGCCGCCGCAGGAGCAGTTGGTCAGGTTGGCAGTTGCCTCGTATTCCTTGCCGCACTTGACGCAGCGGCCGCAGATCACATTTCTCATAGTTTTCTCCTTCCGTTTCTGATAAAAATGGGGAGGGTGTTGCCCTCCCCATGCAGTTTTACATCAAAGTGCCTTCAGCAGGCCGGTGGCCTCGTTGAATTCATTGATCAGTTCGTCCATTTCGGTGACCTGTGCATGGACAGCGTCCCAGGTGCCCTTGGTATCGTACCACAGAGCGTTCAGGTCTTCCACATTGCGAGCCTGCTGCTCAACCCAGGTGTAGTACTTCAGGTTATGTACACGCTTGCGCTCGGCATAGGTCAGCTCCAGCAGATTGTCGGTCTTCAGGCCGAGAATGTGCAGGTGATGGTCAATGGCAGCCTCACGGTCATTGTATGCGCCGTGGTTCTCGTCCAGCTCGGTGATACGGCTCTGGTACATGGCAGCGGAGTCGGTGAGGACGGTGAGGATCACATCGTTCTCGGTGAACTCGTAGTACTTGGCCATCTTGATGCAGCACAGGACGTTGGCAATGCCGGAAATACCCAGCCAGCTCAGCTTCTCGATGAGCTCGTCGCACAGGCCCAGCTCTTCCTTCAGATACTTTTTGCCTTCGGGCTTGTTGAACAGACGGAGCAGTCTCTGGGAGTCTTCGTCGTCAATGGCAATGGCCATGTCGGTGTTCTTCACATTGTGGATCCAGGGGATATGCTTATCGCCGATACCCTCAATGCGGTGGCCACCGAAACCGTTGTTGACGATGGTGGGGCACTGCAGGGCTTCACCGACGCCGACCTTGACGGTGGGATAGTGATCCTTCAGGTAGTCACCTGCGGACATAGTGCCTGCAGAGCCGGAGGTAAAGGCGCAGCCGGCCAGGCGGTCGCCCTCACGGCGGATACTCTCATAGACCGTAGCCAGAGCTTCGCCGGTGATGTTATAGTGCCACAGGGGGTTGCCCATCTCTTCAAACTGGTTGAAGATCATGACGTCTTCACGCTGACGCAGCTCCCAGGTCTTGTCGAAGATCTCCTTGACATT
>JAFQCY010000071.1 GCA_017399355.1 Oscillospiraceae bacterium | reverse complement strand
TGCATGGCTCCCTGTTATGTTCGCTTCCATGTGCCTTCTCTCTGCCATGCGTGGTGCCTCCGGTCAGGTCATTAATTTTGCGCAGCATTTTAAGAAAACACAGAGCAGAACCATTGCCGAGGCGATCATAAATATTGTCTCCTCGCTGCTGCTTGTTTTTAAGTTCGGTATTTATGGTGTGATTCTTGGATCGATCCTTGCCCTTCTGTACAGAACGAATGACATGATTATCTATGCAAATAAGGTGATCCTGAAGCGCTCTCCCTGGAAGACCTATCGCAAATGCTGTATCAACATTGTTTTGTTCCTGGCCATCGATTTTGCAAAACGATATTTCATCGACCGGGTTGAAAACTACCTGCATTTCTTTGTTTTGGCCATTATTGTTGTCTTTACGCTGGCGGTTGTGTTTGTAACTGTCAATCTTGCATTTGACGGAGAAAGCCGTCGTTGGCTGTTTGACTTGCTGCGTAAAAAGTTGGGACGAAAGACTCGTACAGAATAACGATTTGGAGGTTTGGGCTCATGAAAGGAATTATTCTCGCCGGCGGAGCCGGGACAAGACTCTATCCCTTAACCAAAGTGATCAGCAAGCAGCTGCTGCCTATCTATGATAAACCTATGATTTACTATCCGCTGTCTACCTTAATGCTCGCGGGTATCCGGGATATTCTGATTATTTCTACCCCTACGGATACTCCACGGTTTCAGGAGCTTTTAGGGGACGGCTCTCAAATGGGGATCCATCTTTCCTACAAAGTTCAGCCTTCTCCGGATGGCCTTGCCCAGGCGTTTTTGCTGGGAGAGGAGTTTATCGGTGAGGATTGCTGTGCCATGGTTCTGGGCGACAATATTTTTTACGGCAACGGTCTTGGTAGAATCCTTCGTGAAGCCAAAGAGAAGGGCGAGCAGGGAAGGGCCACCGTGTTTGGGTATTACGTGCCGGATCCGGAACGCTTTGGCGTTGTTGAGTTTGATGAAAGCGGAAAGGCCATCTCCATTGAGGAGAAACCGAAGCAACCCAGATCTAACTATGCCGTTACCGGCTTGTATTTCTATGACCGCTCCGTTGTAGAGCGTGCAAAGAAAGTAAAGCCATCCGCACGGGGCGAGCTGGAGATCACCGACTTAAACCGAATGTATTTAGAGGATGGAACCCTGGATGTCCAAACCCTTGGCAGAGGTTTTGCCTGGCTTGATACGGGCACGATGGATTCCTTAATTGAGGCTGCAAATTTTGTTCAAATGATCGAACGCAGGCAGGGGATCAAGATGTCCGCTCCGGAAGAGATCTCTTATAAAAACGGATGGATCTCTAAGGAGGAGCTGCTCCGTTCCGCGGAGCTTTATGGAAAATCTTCCTATGGCGCTCACCTGAGAGCAGTTGCGGACGATAGAATTCTTTACTAAAGAGGTAGTATCATGGATAAAATCGAGACAAAACTGCCCGGTGTGTATCTTCTTGAGCCCAAAGTCTTTGGCGACCATCGTGGTTATTTTATGGAGTCTTATTCCGAAAGCGAGTTTACCCGTTTGGGAATTACGGTTCGCTTTGTTCAGGATAACGAGAGCTATACCATGCATAAGGGTACTCTTCGGGGCTTACATTTCCAAAACGCCCCCATGGCCCAGGCAAAACTGGTCAGAGTGTTACAGGGGTCTGTAATAGATGTTGCGGTGGATCTTCGCAAAGGATCTCCCACCTATCTTCAGTGGGTTTCCGTAGAACTCAGTGAAGAGAATAAGCGGATGCTCTATATTCCCAAAGGGTTTGGACATGGGTTTGTTACCTTAACGGATCATGTGAAATTTGTTTATAAGGTTGATGCTGGCTATTCCTCAGCCCATGATCGTTCCATTCGTTTTGATGATCCAGCCATTGGTGTGGATTGGGGAGTTTCGGAGCCCATTCTTTCTCAGAAAGATGAGAAAGCCCCTCTTCTTTCTGATTCAGACTGCAATTTTGAATACGGAGCGTAAGGATTTATGAAGGTTCTGGTTACAGGTGCTGCCGGGCAGCTGGGTAGAGATGTTATGATTGCACTGGCCGCAAAGGGTCATCAGGGAGTCGGTGTTGATATTGCTGAAATGGATATAACGAATGGCGCCTCCGTATCCCGATGCTTCTCAGAAGTCCGGCCTGATGCAGTCATTCATTGTGCTGCATGGACAGCGGTGGATGCTGCAGAAGAGCCCGATAATCGGGAAAAGGTTCGAAGCATCAATGCTGTGGGAACGAAAAACATCGCCCGGGCCTGTCTCGATTATGATTGTAAACTGGTTTATATCTCTACCGACTACGTTTTTGGCGGAGATGGCTGTCGGCCCTGGGAGCCAGAGGATGAACGAAACCCTCTGAACTTCTACGGCCAGACGAAGTATGAAGGAGAGTGCTTTGTTCAGCAAATCCTGAATCAATACTTTATTGTTCGTATTTCCTGGGTCTTTGGGCAGTATGGGAAGAATTTCGTCAAAACCATGCTGTCGCTCGGAAGGACCAGGAAAGAACTGACAGTAGTATCCGATCAGATCGGCTCGCCCACCTATACTGTGGATCTAAGCGCATTATTGGTTCAAATGATTGAGTCAGAAGCTTATGGTGTGTACCATGCCTCGAATGAGGGCGAGTACATTAGCTGGTATGAGTTTGCGGAAGAGATTTTCCGGCAGGCTGCTGTTGAGCATAATGAAGAATATGGCTTGGTTCATGTTTCTCCGGTAAGCTCCGAAGCCTATGCTTCAAAAGCTGCCCGCCCCTCTAATAGCCGCTTGAATAAGACCAAGCTCCTAGAGAAGGGCTTTTCACCGCTGCCCCATTGGAAGGATGCGTTAAGTCGTTTTTTGCATGAGATAAAAGAAAAAAACTGAGGAATGTGATAGTATGAAGATTTTAATAACAGGCGGCGCCGGTTTCATTGGTAGTAATTTTATTTATTATCTTTTGGGTCGCTATCCCGAGGATGAGCTTGTTTGTCTGGATGCTTTAACCTACGCCGGCAATCTGGAAACGCTGGAAGAAGCACTTCAATCGCCTAAGTTCCGCTTTGTGAAGGGAGATATTGCAGACAGAACTCTGGTCTATGACCTCTTTGAAACTGAGCGGTTTGATGTTGTTGTGAATTTTGCAGCAGAAAGCCATGTGGACCGCTCCATTGAGACTCCGGAGCTATTCTTACGTACCAATGTAATGGGCACGCAGGTTCTTTTGGATGCCAGCCGCAAGTATGGTGTCAAGCGCTACCATCAGGTTTCGACCGATGAAGTCTATGGCGATCTGCCGTTAGATCGTCCGGATCTGTTCTTTACGGAAGAGACGCCGATCCATACCTCAAGCCCCTATTCCGCATCCAAAGCGGCTGCGGATTTGCTTGTGCTTGCCTACTACCGTACATTCTCCCTCCCGGTTACGGTCTCCCGCTGCTCCAATAACTATGGTCCTTATCATTTCCCCGAGAAGCTGATCCCGCTGATGATCTCCCGGGCTCTGAAGGATCAGAACCTTCCTGTCTATGGGACGGGAGAGAATGTACGGGACTGGCTTTATGTAGAGGATCACTGCGCTGCCATTGATCTGATCATTCGAAAAGGCACTATAGGCGAGGTATATAATATCGGTGGCCACAACGAAAGAACAAATTTGGAAGTGGTCAAGACCATTTTACGGGAACTGGATAAGCCGGAATCCCTGATTACATACGTCACAGACCGTCCAGGCCATGACAGACGTTATGCTATCGATCCCACGAAGATTCATCGGGAGCTGGGCTGGCTTCCTGCCACAAAGTTTGATGAAGGCATGAAGCGCACGATCCTGTGGTATTTGAACCATCGCAACTGGTGGGAACGGATTCTTGCCGGGGAGTATCAGGATTATTACGAAAGAATGTATTCCCATCGTTCATGAGTAAGCGGGATGCATCCGACAGATTAAGCGTGGAGAAGGTTTATGGAACTGACAAAAAAAGATCACCAGATGGCGAAAGGCATAGCGATTATTGGAATGGTTATGCTTCATTTGTTTTGCATAAAAGTTGACTTGCCGTATACGCCCCTTCTTTGGATCGGAGATACGCCTCTGGTATACTATCTTGGTCTTTTGGGAGAGATCTGTGTCCCGATTTATTTGTTTTGCAGCGGATATGCGCAAGCGCTTCTGCGTTACTCCGATGGGGCTGCCTACGTAAAAAAGAGTTGGATCCGTATTCTGAACTTTTTGCTGAATTATTGGATCGTTTTGATCCTGGCTGTGATCTTAGGAGCGTTCTTTGACTCTGAAAAGAGAATTCCCGGGTCTATTCTGTCCTTCTTGGAGAATTTTTTCCTCTATCGATTCTCCTATAACGGAATATGGTGGTTCGTTTCGACCTATATTCAACTGGTTGCCCTTTCTCCGCTGATCTTGAAATTGATTCGGCGCTGCCCTCCTGTATTGACGGTGTTGGTTAGCGGTGCGCTGTACTTGGCATCGATTTTCTACATCCGGCTTTTTGACGGTCATATTGAGAATGAGATCCTAGCGTGGATTGGGAAACAAGTGTCCTTGCTTGTAAAGTCGCAGTTTTCTTTTGTAATTGGATGCTTGTGCTATGAATACAAAGTCATGACGAAGCTGAGAAGCCTGAAGCACATCAATCTGATCGCACTTCTTTTATCTCCTGTCCTGATCATATTGATGTGCATTCTTGAGAATGCGGTTTTCGCCCCGATCTTTGGACTCTCTCTGATTCTTCTTTTCCAGTCGGTAAAAAAGCCGAAATTCTTGTGTGCGGTACTCTGTTTTTTCGGTGCTGCATCGACAAATATTTGGCTTACGCATACCTTTTTCTTTGCGAGAATCTTTCCGAATCTCGTCTATCGGGCAAAATATCCTCTTTTTATTGTGCTGGCCATGTTTGCCCTTTGCTTTCTTGCTTCTATTGTGGTCAATTGCCTGTATCGGCCTCTTTCCAAGCTGCTTTTGGATAGACTATCGAAAAAAACAGCCTCGCATTAACCACATTCTGCGCATCACCGTGCGTGGCATATGCGTGAATCCTGACCCTGGAGGAGTGATTGGATGGTTGTAGTTTCTCTTTTGTTTATCTTTTTGGTGTTGAGCTCTGCAAAAATCGGGCGTCCGGTTCTGGCCCGTCCGTGTAATGCTGACGGTTTTTCCAAGGATCGTACAGAAGCCTTGCGTGGGCTGCTTGCTGTTTGCGTGCTGCTTTCGCATATGACGAGCTGCGTGGACTATCAGCTGCCGCTTGTTCGATTCAGCATTTTTGCTCCTGTAGGAGTAGCCTGCTTCTTCTTTTTGAGTGGATTCTCTCTGGCAAAATCTGCAACGGGTAAGGTCGGCTATTTTCGCTCTTTTTTGCGGAAACGACTGAGCAAGATCCTTTTGCCTTACCTTGTGTTTTTAGCGCTCTACTTTTTGATCTCGGTACTGATTCTCGGAGATCAAGTATCCAAAATATATTCCTCCTTCCGGAACGGAGACCCCGTAAGTCATAGCTGGTATGTTACGGCGATCATCTTCTTTTATCTTGCCTTTTATGCGGTATTCCGGAGCGTCGATCCGCATAACCGAAAAGCTGTCTTGATTAGGATCGGATTCTATTCTGCGGTAACATTTCTGTATATCATGGTAACTGCGGTAGTTCTGGATCTTCCGGATTTTTGGTATAAGACTTGCCCCATGATGATCATTGGTTTGGGCTTTGGATTTTTTGAGGATGCCGTTTTTTCCTTCCTGAAGAAGCGTTATTTTCTGCTTCTGCTCCTCATGCTGCTATGCTCTGGGGTTGCCTATTTTATTCCGTCGATTTGGAGCCTGTTCCTATCGGCCTATTCCATCAATATTTGGCTTCTGAATGATATTCTGATGGGCTTCTTCATTTCTCTTCTGCTTCTGCTTTTGCTCTTTAAAATAAACTTTTTGAACAAAGTCACAGGCTTTTTGGGAAAGATCTCCTTTGAGATCTATCTGTTCCACGGCCTTGTCATGGAAGTGTTGCTGAAATTCGGCCTTTCCTCGGGTAGATTCCGGCAGGAATGTTTTGGTGTGCTTTCTGTTCTTTTTACGGTCATTCTTTCTTACGGATTTTCAAAATTAAGCAGCGTGCTCAACCGTTTTATGATCAAAACCCGATGAATTCGCCAAATTCTCATTTTGAAAGATATATGAGGCAATGTAATGGACGATATCTTTGTGCAATTTCTCGACCTGATCAAGGCCGCTCTGAATCAACGGCCTTCTGATCTCTCCATAGAGGATCCTGGCAAATTGATCCGGCTGTTTGAGGCTCATGGGCTGCCTCACTTTCTGTTCTATCATGCTCAGTGGTCTTCTGAAGCGCTGATGCCCGACCAGAGATACAGGCAGCACTTGAAGCGAATGGCCTTTGTTTCTGCCACAAAGGATGCTACCCAAGATCGGGAGATGGCAGAAATCGCCGGCGCCTTTTCCAAGGATCGGCTGTGGGTTCTTCCGCTCAAGGGCTATGAACTAAAGCGTCTTTATCCTAGCTCAGAAATGCGCCATATGTCGGATACCGATTTACTGATCTCAGTAGATCAGGCCGAGCAGGTGAAAATCTGCCTGGAACGTATCGGCTTTGTGAATCATCGGTTTGGACAGGGAAGCACCGACCTATATACCAGTCCCACCGGCTTACAGTATGAGATCCATCGCTCTTTGGAAGAGGAGGGGTTCAACGAACAAAGCCAGGACTTTTTGAAGAACCTGCTTTCGCTTGCTGTTCCTGTTCCGGAGCATACCCATTTCTTAACTTTGCCTCACGAATTGCACTATGCCTATATCTTATGCCATTTTGTGAAGCATTTGCTTAGTGGTGGCATCGGAATTCGGCAGGTGATGGATATTTATCTCTGCCGCAAGAAGTGGACGTTTGATGAAGAAAAGCTGGAAAAGCTCCTTAGGGAACTTGAGCTTAGGGAGTTTGCTGCTACTATTGAGAAATTAGCGAATCATTGGTTTGGAGATGGCGAAGGGGACTCTGTTACGGAGGAACTGGGTGAGTATATTCTCGGCAGCGGTGTTTTTGGTAAAGAGGAGCAGAAGGTTGCTGACCGGATGCTGAAAGAGAAGAAAAAGCAAAGCAAGCTCTCCTATATTTGGTCACGGCTGTTCCCAAGCTATCAATCCATGTGTTTCTACTATCCGGTCCTGAAAAAATGGGCTGTCTTACTTCCGGTATTTTGGCTATGGCGCATACTTTATGCGCTGATCTTCCGACGGGGCAAGCTGAAAAGGGAAGTATCAACCGTGAGCGGGACGGATCATGAGGCCGTAGTGCAGCGTGCTGCGTTTTATCGGCGCTGTGGCTTGAATGTCTATTCTGAATATGTAAGCAAGAAGTAACTGCAAGCACGATTTTGTCCGTACATCTGTCGGAAATCCTTTGCACGTTTTCAGCCTATTAATAGAAAGGAAAGGTGTCATCTATGAAAGGTATTATCTTAGCCGGTGGGAAAGGCAGCCGCCTTTACCCCATGACCAAGGCTGTCTCTAAGCCGATCATCCCCATATATGATAAACCGATGGTCTACTATCCGCTGACTGTGCTTTTGAAGGCAGGGATCCGGGAGATCATGCTGATCACGGCCCCTGCGGATGTGGAGAGCTATCGCCGCCTTTTGGGGGATGGCAGCCAATTCGGTGTGCAGATCGAGTATGGCATTCAGTATGTAGCCCGTGGCATTGCGGATGCCTTCCTGATTGCGGAGGAGTTTATCGGCAATGACCGCTGCTGCCTGGTGCTGGGCGATAACCTGTTTAACGGCGCACAGCTGGACGAGCTCCTGGCTCGTGCGGTTGCCCGTAAAGAGGGTGCTACTGTCTTTGGTTATCCGGTGAAAGACCCACGTGCTTTCGGTGTGGTGGAGTTTGATGCGGAGGGAAATGTACTCTCCATCGAGGAAAAGCCTCAGAACCCCAAGTCTCGCTATGCTGTGCCCGGCCTGTATTTTTATGATGAAAATGCCGTTTCTTTGGCAAAAACTCTGCAGCCCTCCGCTCGTGGGGAGCTGGAGATCACCGGCCTGAACGAAGAATATTTGAAGCGGGGCAAGCTCCATGTAGAGCTGATGACCCGAGGCATGGCCTGGCTGGATACCGGTACACCTGCGGGTATGCTCAATGCGGCGCAGTATGTAGAGGCGGTCCAGACTCGTCAGGGGATGTACATTGCCTGCCCCGAGGAGACGGCATGGCACAAGGGCTTTATCTCCGATGCCGATATGCGCCGCATCGGCTCAGAACTAAAAATGACCGAATACGGTCAGTATTTGCTGGATTTGGTGGAAGATGAATAACAAATTAGAGCGAATCCTACCCAACGTACAAAAACCCGCCCGATATGTGGGCGGCGAATATGGGCAGACGGTGAAGGACAAAGCTTCAGTTGACCTGCGTGTGGCCTTCTGCTTCCCGGATACCTATGAGATCGGTATGTCCAATCTGGGTATGCGGATTCTATACGCAGTAATGAATCAGATGGATGGGGTTTGGTGCGAGCGAGTCTTTGCTCCCTGGGCAGATATGGAAGAGGCGATGATCCAAAACGACATTCCTCTCTATGCACTGGAGAGCGGAGATCCGATTTCCGACTTTGATATGATCGCCTTTACCATCGGCTATGAGATGAGCTATACCAATGTGCTCAATATGCTGCGCCTTGGCAATATTCCCTTACATGCTTCGGAGCGTAAGGGCCTTTCTCAGATGGTTTTTGCCGGCGGTGCCTGTATGTATAATCCGGAGCCCCTTGCTGATTTTGTGGATTTCTTCTGCATCGGCGAGGGCGAGGAGATGACACCTGAAATCCTGAACCTGTACCGAAAGGCCAAACGGGAAGGATGGACGAAGGATGCATTCTTGTGTGAAGTCTGTAAGATCGAGGGTGTCTATGTACCCTCCCTGTATGAGCATATTTACGGAGATCAGGGCGAACTGCTGGAGATCCGGGTAAAAGAGGGCGCACCGAAGCAGATTCGCAAACGGATCATTCAGAACCTGGATACAGCCCTTTACCCTACGGAGGGCATTGTCCCCAACCTGGAGATCGTCCATGACCGCTCCAATCTGGAGGTTATGCGAGGCTGCATCCGTGGCTGTCGGTTCTGCCAGGCCGGCTTTACCTACCGTCCTGTCCGGCCCAGAAGTCCAAAGCTCCTTCAGAAGCAGGCGGTGGAGGCCCTGGAATTCAGCGGCTGCCACGAGATCACCCTCTCCAGCCTGTCTACATCCGATTACTATGCGCTGGAGGAGCTGGCAGGCGGTATGCTGGACTATTGCACACCCCGCAAGATCAGCCTGTCCTTGCCCTCTCTCCGTGCGGATAATTTCTCCCGGGAACTGATGCTGAAGTTGCAGCAGGTGAAGAAGAGCGGCCTGACCTTTGCTCCGGAAGCCGGAACCCAGCGTCTCCGTGATGCGATTAATAAGAATGTCACCGAGGAAGAGATCCTCCATACCTGCGCCATTGCCTTTTCCGGCGGCTGGAACAGCGTAAAGCTCTACTTTATGCTGGGCCTTCCCACAGAGACCGATGAAGACGTCTTAGGCATCGCCGATCTGGTCTATAAAATCTATCAGACCTGGCGGGAGAATGCCTCCAATAAGAAACGTGGGGTACGAATTCACGTTGCTACGGCCTTCTTTGTGCCGAAGCCCTTTACGCCCTTCCAGTGGGAAAAGCAGATCACCCCGGAGGAGTATCTCCGGCGCACCAAGCTGCTTAAGGCCAATATGCCTGCAAAGTTCGTAGAGTATAAGTACCATGAGGCAGATCTCAGCCGTTTGGAGGCTGTACTGGCCCGTGGCGATCGCAGGCTGGGAGCCGTTCTGGAGGAGGCCGTAAATCGAGGCTGCCGGCTGGATGCCTGGGATGAGTATTTTAACTATAGCGCCTGGTGCGAGGCTTTTGACTGCTGCAAGATCGACCCCGATCACTACACCGTCCGTGGCTTTGAGGAGGGGGAATTGCTTCCCTGGCAGACCATATCCGATGGCGTATCCACAGCCTTCCTCAGCAGAGAGCGGAAGAAGGCCTATGCATCGGAGACCACTGCGGATTGCAGATCCCAGTGCGCCGGCTGCGGTGCCAATTGCCTGCTGGAAGGAGGAAAGTGCAATGCGTAGAATGCGCTTTCAAAAAACCGGCAAGGCGGTTTGGATGTCCCATCTGGACACCATGCGCCTGATGCAGCGTGCCTTCCGCAGAGCCGGTGTACTGCTCCATCACTCCCAGGGCTATACACCCCATGCCTATGTCTCTCTGCCGATCCCTTTGAGTGTCGGCATGGAGAGCCTTTGCGAGATCCTGGAATACGAGCTGGATGCGGAACTCACGATTACGCCGGAGCAGATCAATAAGGTGCTTCCGGAGGGGATCCTGGTCACAGATGTCTACGAATCCGATGTCAAGACCAAGCACCTGTGCTTGATGGATGCAGAGCTGCTGCTTTTTTACGACCAAGGCATACCGGAAGGCTGCGTCGAGATGATCGAGGCATTACTTTCCCGGGAAGAGCTTCTCATCGAGAAACGAACGAAGCGTGGCCCCGAGGAGGCGGATATCCGGCCCTTGCTGAAAAGCTACCGGCTGGAGCGTTCCGGAGAGCAGCTGCGAATTTTCTGCACCGTCTGCGCCCAGAATCCCTCTCTGAACCCCATGCTTTTGATCCAGGCTATCGAGCGCTATGCGGCCTCCTGCAAGCCGGATCATTGCCGCTGCCGCCGTTTGGAGATTTACGACGAGAACGGCAAGGTATTTCGTTGAGGAGGGAATTTGAAATGCCCAATTGCGAAGATTGTTGGAACTACAATTATGACGAGGAGAATGACGAATACTTCTGTTCTATGGACATTGACGAGGATGAGTGGTATCGGATTCATACCCATTATAAAGGGAATTGCCCATTCTTCCGTCAGGCTGACGACTATTATACTGCCAGACGGCAATAATAAGGAGGATTTACAACTATGAAAGTATTAGTTACCGGCGGAACCGGCTATATTGGTAGCCATACCTGTGTTGAATTATTGCAAAACGGTGATGAAGTTATCATCGCCGATAATCTCTATAATTCCAAGCCCGAGGTTGTGGAGCGCATCGCCTCCATCTCCGGAAAAGCTCCTGTGTTCTATGAAGCGGATGTTACGGACAAGGCTGCGATCCGCAAGATCTTTGCAGAGCATCAGATCGATGCCGTGATCCATTTTGCTGCCTATAAGGCGGTGGGCGAGAGCTGCAAGATTCCGCTTCGTTACTACCGCAATAATCTGGACTCTGCTCTGACACTTCTGGAGTGTATGCAGGAGGCCGGTTGCAAGAATATCGTATTCTCTTCCTCTGCTACGGTCTATGGGCCCAATAACCCCGTCCCCTATGTAGAGGAAATGCCTACCTATGTTGCAACCAATCCTTACGGTTGGACGAAGGTCATGATCGAGCAGATCCTCCGCGATATTTCTACCGCAGATCCGGAATTCTCTGCTGTTCTTCTTCGCTATTTTAACCCCATTGGTGCCCATGAATCCGGCCTCCTTGGGGATGATCCCAGCGGCATTCCCAATAACCTGATGCCCTATGTGGTGCGGGTGGCCTCCGGCCAGCTGGAGAAGCTGACGATGTATGGTGATGACTATGATACTCCCGACGGAAGCTGTGTCCGTGACTATCTCCATGTTGTCGACCTGGCGAAGGGTCACCTGAAGGCATTGGACTATGCGGTAAACCATAAGGGTGCTGAGGCCGTAAATCTTGGCACAGGCAATGGCCTGAGTGTATTTGAATTGGTGGATGCCTTCGAAGCCTCTACCGGTGTTAAGGTCAATCGTGTTGTCGGCCCCAGAAGAGACGGCGACCTGCCCCAGATCTGGGCAGGTACTGAAAAAGCTGAGAAGCTTCTCGGCTGGCACGCAGAGAAGACCGTGGAAGAAATGTGCCGAGACAGCTGGAATTTCGTTGTAAAGTCAAGAGAATAATAACGATGGCATCCACCGAAAAGGGTGGATGCCATTGCAATTATAAAGAAAAATCGACCTCGTCATATTTAGCGAAGTCCTTGGGCTTCATTCGGACAGGGACTCGCTTCAGAGGATCGTATTGAAACTTGCGGCAGCGATGGCAGGAGGGGACAAGACCCTTCTTCTTACAGAGGTAGGTATTGTCATCTACCTTGCCTGCATGGGCGCAATAGGAGCAAAATTTATCGATCTTCTTGCGAAATAGCATATCTTTTCACCTCGCCCTCTATTATAGCGCATATCGGTCTGTATTTCCAGTATGATTTCTGATTTTTCCAAGAATAATTCGTAAAACAAGGATTGTTCCAATAAATATGATGCTATAGACAGGCTTATTTTCAAGAACAGGCCATGCCAACCCGGCGCTGAGAAATGCCTGAAGAAGCTTTGACCTGTAGTAGCCCTTTGGTGCGAGCCCGGCCCTTCGCCAAAGGGCTGCTGCCTGAAAGTGGACACACAAGCCACCCCAGCCCATTAAAAATGCCGCAAATACCATAGCAGCGGAGGAACCCTTCAGCAGAAAGATCCCGCCCGTCAGCTCAAGCATGCCACGAAGCAAAGCTTCGCTTTCGACCATGGGGACGGGCAGAAGCCGAAACAGAGAGAACAGGCCGATCTTCTCGGCCAGGCTTCCTAAAACACTGAAAAACAGGATCATGCCGCAGATCTGCAGCATGGCATAACAGCTTTCTTGGATGGCCTGCAGCAGCAAGCTCCACACAGGGCCGTCATAAGCCTTGGTATTCATCGCCATTTGTGCGGCTTCGTTCTTTCTCCCGTGGAAAACTGCTATGAGTAATGCGGAGATCACATGGATCACATAGAGCAGAATTCCGGCGCTCATATCCTCTAATACGATTGCTCCCACTACCCCCAGAAAGAAGCCGGGGCCGGAGTTGTTGCAGAAGCAGAGGCTGCGCTCCGCATCTTCCTTGCTGATAGCTTTACTTTCATATAACTGGGTGATGACGGCAGCGCCCACGGGATAGCTTCCCAAGAGACTCAGGATGAAGCCGTAGGCGCAGTTGCTACTGACCCCAAAGCATCGCTGCCAAATCCTGGTAAAGCCTTTGGGAAGCGTGAGGGTTCTCAATAAAGCGGTCAAAAGCCTTGTCCCAACCATGATGGGAAACAGGGCCGGGATCACATTGCTGCCGCAAAGACGAAGCCCACGGAGCATAGCCTCTGCTGTTTCCCCGGAATAGAGCAGCAATGCCAGGATCATACCGCATACCAAGATTAATCCAATCCATTTTTTCATTTTATCACCCGGTGGAATATATGCGGCTTCCTGCAAGATTGATACATTGCTGCATAGAATGTTTTGGGTGATGATATGAAAAAGGATCTTGTAGAACAGTTCAGCCATACCTTTGCGGTTCCTCCGGAAACCATAGCTTCGATCCCGGTGATCCATCTACACGGTGGCTATTCCATTGTCATAGAGAATCATTGTGGGATGATCGCTTATGCCCCCACCTCGGTTTGTGTGAAAACGAAAACCGGTATGCTCCGCATTGACGGGGAGCAGCTCTGTATTTCCTCTATGTCTAAGAAGGTTCTGGAACTGCGGGGTATCATTGCGAAGCTGGAGCTATTGTAGATGAGAAAGCATCGGATCTATACGGAATGGGCAGAGGTAAAGATCTGCGGAGAGAGGCCGGAGGAATGCCTGAACCGCTTCGCAGCGGCATCCTTGGCTTTTTGGGAGATTCGCTATCACAGCGCAAAGGAGATCTCGGTTACGCTTCGCAGCAAGGATTTGGACCAAGCATCCGCACTTTGTCTGGAATGTTGCTGTATGCTGCAAGTGCTTCGAAAAAGGGGACTCATGCGGCTGCTTCTTCGGATCAGGAAACGGCTGGCTCTTGGAGTTGGGCTTCTGCTGGCGGTGGCTCTTAGCTTTCTGCTGCAGCGTTATGTTTGGTCTGTAGAAATTTGCGGAGAAGATCCCCATATGAATCGCAGCATTCTGCGCCTTCTGCAGGAAGAGGGGATCGGCTTTGGGGCTGTGGGAAAAAACCTGGACACCCAGGAGATCAAGCTGCAGATGCTTCGGCGCTTACCGGAGCTTTCCTGGATGGCGGTCAACCGCAGGGGAGGCAAGCTTACGGTTTTTTATCTGACTTCCGGTCAGGAGCAAGCAGCTGAGGATGCACAGGCAGTGAATCTGGTCTCTGTGCGGGATGCGGTCGTAACGGACTATTCCATACTTGAGGGGATGCGTTTGTTTTCCGCCGGGGATACGGTTCGAAAAGGCCAGCTCCTGGTATCCGGCTTTGAAGACTATGGTTTATGCCTTAAAGCGGTGCAGGCAGAGGGGGAAATCTATGGGGAGACCTGGCACTCCGGGAGCATGGTGCGCCCCAAAATCCGATATCAAAAGCAATATACCGGCCAGACCTGGAAGGAAATCGTCCTGATCCTCGGAAGAAAAAGAATAAATTTATTGGGAAACAGTAGAATTTCTACTGCAAGATGTGATAAAATAATAGATGAGCATTGTTTGGCGCTGCCGAATCTGGAGTTTCCCGTGCGGATCCAGGTGATCTCCTGCCGGGAATATACGCTTTCTATCGTTACGGAGGATGAAAACTCTGCCCGGGCCTCTCTGGAGCAGCATTGGGCTGAACAGCTGAGAGAGCAGATGGTAGCAGGAACGATCCTGGAGACAGAGCAGATTTTTTTGGAGCAGGAGAACTGCTTTGTGCTGCACATACATAGTGTCTGTCGGGAGATGATCGCAGCGCCGGTTCCGATGGATGGGATGAATAAAGGAGAAACATATGAATGAAAGAATAATCAATGCAGAGCGCATTGAGCAGATCATTAATGTCTTTGGATCCTTTGACGAGAATATCAAGCGGATCGAAGACACCTACCACGTCAAGATCACCAACCGAGGCACTGAGCTGAAGGTCAGCGGAGAGGAAGAGGCAGCGGATCGGGCCTCCCGTGCCATCGAGGGCCTTCTGACCCTTGCGGCCAAGGGTGAGGTGATCGATGAGCAGAAGGTGCGCTACCTCATCGATCTGGTTTCCTCCGGCAATGAGGATAAGATCGGCCAGATGGCAAAAGACGTAGTTTGCATCACCGCCAAGGGAAAGCCCATCAAGGCTAAGACCTTAGGCCAGCAGCGCTATATGAAGGCCATTTTGAAAAACACCATTACCATCGGCGTCGGCCCTGCCGGTACGGGCAAGACCTACCTGGCTGTTGCTGCAGCTGTGGCTGCCTTCCGGGAAAAGACGGTCAACCGCATCATTCTCACCAGACCTGCCGTTGAGGCCGGTGAGCGGCTGGGCTTTCTTCCCGGCGACCTGCAGAATAAGGTCGATCCCTACCTCCGCCCTCTTTATGATGCCCTTTATGATATGCTGGGGGCAGAGACCTACCAGAAATACTTGGAACGTGGCAATATCGAAGTTGCCCCCCTGGCATATATGCGTGGCAGAACGCTGGATGACAGCTTTATCATCCTGGATGAGGCCCAGAATACCACCCGGGAGCAGATGAAGATGTTCCTGACCCGTCTGGGCTTTGGCTCCAAGATCGTCATCACCGGTGACGTGACCCAGATCGATTTGCCTGCAGATAAGACCAGCGGCCTGAAGGATGCCATCAGCCTCCTGGATAACATTCCGGATATTGCCATCTGCCGCCTGACCGCCAGCGATGTGGTGCGCCATGCCCTGGTGCAGAAGATCATCGCAGCTTACGAAAGCGGTGAGAAGAAGCGTCTTCCTGCCCAGAAGAAAGTTTACAGAAAGAAGTAAGAGATCATGAAGCATCGAATTACGGTACGATATACCAATAAGCTGGATCAACACCCGGCTCTTACCATCCATCTGGTTCGCTGCATCCGTGCAGCCCTGGAGCAGGAGGGGGTGCACGTCCCCTGTGAGATCAATGTTCTGGTGACCGATGACCGGGGCATCCGTGGGATCAACCTGGCCACCCGGAATATTGACAAGGAGACCGATGTCCTGTCTTTCCCCATGTTCAATTTCATTCCGGAGCAATTCCCGGAGGATGTGAAGGCCTATTTGGACCCACAGACCGGGCTGCTGCCCTTGGGGGATATGGCGATCTCTCTGGAGCGTGCCAAGGATCAGGCAAAGCGCTTTGACAATACTCTGAAGCGTGAGGTTGGCTACCTGACCATCCACTCTGTTTTGCATCTTCTGGGCTATGATCACCTGGACGAAGGCCCTCAGAAGCGCCAGATGCGCATCCGGGAGGAGATCATTGCCGGAGAATTGGGTCTATTGCGATGAGTGTGGAATTTATCAAGGTCGGCCCGGAAGCTGCCGGGATCATGGCCGCAACCAGACCCTTAGTCTGGGCTGAGACCTACCGAGGCATCTATTCCGATGAGAAAATCGACGGGTATAATCTGGCCTGGTACACCGCCCGGGATCGCAAGCGAATGCTTGACCCGGAGCAGACCTTTTATCTGGCCATGGACGGAGACCGCTGTGTGGGATATTTCCATTATGGCCCGCCCCATATTCCCCCCTATAAGGACTTTGTCCTCTGCCTGAACTCCCTGTACTTTCTGAAAGCCTACAAGGGCCAGGGGCTGGGGAGACGGGTGTTTGCTCATCTCCGTAAGGTCTGCCGGGAGCGGGGACTGACGAAATTTTTCTGCCAATGTAACTGCCATAATCTGCCGGCCCAGGGCTTTTATGAGAAAATGGGCGGCATTCTCACGGTCTGCGATGATGGCCATGCAGATAAGGGCATGGATCAGCTGACTTATGAATTTTACTTAGGAGAAGAGAAATGAAAACAAAATCCGTTATGATCACCATTGCCGGCCGTCCAAATGTGGGAAAATCCACCCTCATTAATCGGCTTGTGGGGGAGAAGATCGCCATTGTATCCAATAAACCCCAGACCACCAGAAACCGCATCTGCGGTGTGGTTACCAGAGGCAATACGCAGCTTGTCTTTATGGATACCCCCGGCTTCCATAAGCCTCGTACCAAGCTGGGGGACTATATGGTGGATGTGGTTCGGGAGAGCGTAGCCGATGTGGATCTGGTTCTTCTGATCGTTGAGCCCATCGCCAATATCGGCCCTCAGGAAGAGGCCCTGCTGCAGCAGATCCGCATGAGCGGTGCCCCCGCTATTTTGGTGATCAATAAGATCGATACCGTCCAGGAGAAGGAAGATCTTCTTGCGGTCATTGCGGCCTATAGCAAGGAATTTGAATTTGATGCGGTCATGCCCATCTCTGCCCGGTATAAGGACGGTGTGGAGGCCCTTTTGAAGGAGTGCGACAAGTATGCCCAGGAGAGTCCCTTCTTCTTCCCGGAGGATATGACCTCCGATCAGCCGGAGAAGCAGGTGATTGCCGAGATCATCCGTGAAAAGCTCCTGTGGAATCTGGAGCGTGAGATCCCCCATGGAACCGCTGTAGAGATCACCAAATTCTCCGAGCGGGATAATGGCGTGGTGGATGTGGATGCCACCATCTACTGCGAAAAGCCCAGCCACAAGGGGATCATCATCGGCAAGCAGGGGGCCATGCTGAAGAAGATCAGCACCGCTGCCCGTGAAGATGCCGAGCGCTTTATGGGGACAAAGGTCTTCCTCCAGACCTGGGTCAAGGTCAAGGAAAACTGGCGTGACAGCGACTTCCTCCTGCGGAACTTCGGCTACGAATAAGCCATAGCTTTCCAAGTATAGCTTGCTCCCTCCCGGCTCATGCTATCTGTAGCTGAGGAAGGGAGTACAGCATATGGACGAAGCAATTTTATGGAACTTGTTTCTGCAAACCGGATCCCCGGAGGCCTACCTTCTTTACCGCAACGAGAACCGGCGCACGGAGTCAAAAGAATGACGTGCGCATACATACCAAAGGAATTCACATATGTACGAAAAAACCTTAGGCATCGTCCTTCGGGAGACGGATTATAAAGAGAAAGACAAGCTCCTGACCCTTTTGACGGCGGAGTACGGCAAGATCACCGTGCGGGCCAGAGGAGTCAGAGGGGCCCACAGCAAATCCAAGGCAGCCTGCCAGCTTTTGGCCTACTCGGAATTCACGCTCTTTGAGCAGCAGGGGAGATACACCGCCACAGAAACCCTGACAAAAGAGATCTTCCCGGAACTGCGATCGGATATCGAGCTGCTGGCTCTGGCCTCCTATTTTGCCCAGGTCACCGATGTGATCGCTCAGGAGAATGACCCGGCGCCGGAGCTCCTGTCCTTGCTGCTCAATGGACTCTACGCCCTTTCGAAGCTCAAGAAGCCCCAGATGCTGGTTAAGGCGGTGTTCGAGCTGCGTATGGCCTGCATCAGCGGTTTTCTCCCGGATCTTCGGGGCTGCGCAATCTGCGGAAAGCTTGCGCCGGAGCGCTTTAATATCTCCCAGGGCTTTTTACAGTGCGCAAGCTGCAACGCTGAGGAAGCATCGGGGATCCGTATGCCCATCAGCTTCGGCACCCTGCAGGCCATGCGATATATCTGCTCCTGCGACAGCAAAAAGCTCTTTTCCTTTCAGCTGGGAGAGTCATCGGCTGTAGAATTGAGCCAGATTGCGGAGAGCTATCTCAGCATGCGCCTGGAGCGAGGATTTTACACCCTGGATTTTTATAAATCCCTATTTTATTGAGGATCATACCATGAATGAATTATATGAAAAATCGTTACACAAGCTGGAGCTGCCTGCCATCTTAAATAAGCTGGCAGAGCTGGCTCACAGCGAAAATGCAAAAGACCGCTGCAAGCAGCTTCTCCCTCTGGACGACCGGGAGGAGATCCTGCTGCTGCAGGAGCAGACCTCTGCGGCCTGCAAGCTGATCTCTCTGAAGGGAAGCCCCTCCTTCCATGAATTGAAGGAGATCGCTCCCTCTTTGGAGCGTGCCGATCGTGGCGGTTGCCTGACCCCTGTGGAGCTGCTTCGTATTGCAGCTGTGCTGCGCTGCATCCGCAATGCAAAAGCCTACTATAATGGGGACTATACACAGACTGTTCTGGATCTCTATTTCCAGGAGCTGAGCCCCAACCGCTACCTGGAGGAGAAGATCACCAATTCGATCCTTTCGGAAGACGAGATCGCCGATGCTGCCAGCTCCGAGCTGGCAGACATCCGCCGTCATATGCGCATTCAGAGCGCTAAGGTCAAGGACTCCCTTCAGAAGATCATTACCTCTCCCACCTATTCCAAATACCTCCGTGACCCCATTATCACCATGCGTGGAGACCGCTATGTGGTTCCCGTGAAGAGCGAGTACAAGGGCGAGATCCCCGGCATGGTGCATGACGTCTCCTCCTCCGGCAGCACCTTCTTTATTGAGCCCATGTCTGCGGTCAATGCAAATAATGCCCTGCGCGAGCTGCTGATCCAGGAGCGGAAGGAGATCGAACGGATCCTGGCGGAGCTATCTGCCGAGGCGGCCTCCTTCCGGGAGAGCATTTGCTCCGGTGTGGAGATGCTGACCTGTTTGGATGTGATTTTTGCCAAGGCAAGGCTATCCCTGCGTATGGACGGTATCGCCCCGGAGATCCGGGAAAACGGCAGCCTGGAGCTGATCCGGGCAAGACACCCCCTGATTGAGAAAAAGTCCGTGGTTCCCATTACCGTCCGTCTGGGCAGTGATTTCGATACCTTGGTCATCACCGGCCCCAATACCGGCGGTAAAACCGTTACCCTGAAGACCATCGGTCTTCTGACCCTGATGGCCCAGTGCGGTTTGCATCTGCCTGTGGATCATGGCAGTGCCGTATCCGTATTCCATCGTGTGCTGGCGGATATCGGTGACGAGCAATCCATCGAACAGTCTCTTTCCACCTTCTCCTCTCATATGAAGAATATTGTGGAGATCATTGGGGAATGTGACCATGAGACCCTGGTGCTTTTTGACGAGCTGGGAGCAGGAACCGATCCCACGGAGGGTGCGGCCCTTGCCACAGCCCTCATCGAATTCTGCAGAAAATGCGGAAGCCGTGTGGCTGCCACTACCCACTATGCAGAGCTGAAGCTCTATGCCATGCGTACGGAGGGCGTTATGAATGCCTCCTGCGAGTTTGATGTGGAGACGCTGCGCCCCACCTATAAACTTTTGATCGGCATCCCCGGTAAGTCCAATGCCTTTGCTATTTCCAAGCGCTTAGGCCTGCCTGAAGATATCATTGACCAGGCCAAGAGCTATGTCAATGAATCCGACCGCAACTTTGAGGACGTTCTTCAGCAGCTGGAGACCCAGCGCCAGGAGATGGAGACTGCCCGCATCGAGGCAGAGCGGCTGAAGATTGAGACCCAGCAGCTGCGCAGCAAGTCCGAGGCCTATTATGCCGAGATCAAGCAGGAGCGGGAGAAGGCCATGCGTACCGCCAGAGCGGAAGCCCAACGGATCATTGACGATGCCCGCAGAACCTCCAATGAGGTAGCAGAGGAACTGAAGCAGCTGCGCAAGCAGCTACGGGACTCTGCCGATGTGCAGGGAACCAATGCCAAGCAAGCAGAGCTTCGTAAGCGCCTGAATGATGCGGAGGAGGCCTTTGCGGAGAAGCAGCCTCAGACCCAGCGTCCCGCGGCAACCCGTGAGATCCGGGTAGGGGACACCGTGGAGCTGCTCCGCTTCGGCACCAAGGCCAGCGTCCTTGCCATCAATAAAGACGGCAGCTATCAGCTTCAGGCAGGCATTATGAAGGTCAATGCCAAGAAGGATGAGGTTGTTCTTTTGGAGGAGACCCAGCAGCAGGTCAAGAAGATCATTGAGCGCAGCAAGCGTGAGTTCCGCAATACGCCTACAGCAACAGAGCTGGACCTGCGTGGCATGAGTGCCGATGAGGCCGTAGCAACGCTGAGCGTATTTTTGGATAGTGCCATGCTGGCCAATCTCTCTTCCGTGCGGATCATCCACGGCAAAGGCACCGGAATTCTCCGCAAGGCTGTCCACGAGGAACTGAAGCACAATCGTGCAGTCAAGCGCTACCGTCTTGGTGTGTATGGCGAGGGAGAAGACGGTGTCACCATTGCGGAACTGTCGTGATTTGTTGGAAACCCGCAGAAATGTGTTGACAAATGCCCCGAACTTTCGTATATTATCTATTAGCGGTCATAGAAATGACCCGGGAATGAGGAGTGACGCTTTATGTACACAGAGAAGTCCATTGTGAAGTGTGAATCCGGCCTTCACAACAAGCAGGCAACTTATTTTATTCAGAAGGCAAATGAGTTCCGTTCCAGCATCTGGATCGAAGCCGAGGACAGAAAGATCAATGCAAAGAGCCTTTTAGGCGTTCTTTCCATGGGCATTACCACCGGCACCGAGATTGCGCTGGTCGCTGAGGGCCCCGATGAGGAAGCTGCTGTTAAGGAGCTTTCCGCAATGCTGGTAAAGGATATTTATTAAGGTACATCAAAGTTCTGCCCCAAACGTTTTTACGCTTGGGGCAGCTTTGTATCAAAAGGAGGGCACCATGACCAAGGAAGAACTGAAAAATGCAGCCCTCAGCCTGCCGCTTGCGCCGGGGGTATACCTGATGAAGGATGCCCATGACGGTGTGATCTATGTAGGTAAGGCGAAAAAATTAAAAAATCGAGTCAGCCAGTATTTTCAGGATACTGCATCCCATAATGCCAAAACCAGACGAATGGTATCCCAGGTGGATCATTTTGAGACCATCCGGGCGGCTACGGAATTTGAAGCACTGGTTTTGGAATGCTCCCTGATCAAGCACTATATGCCCAAGTACAACATCCTTCTGAAGGATGACAAGGGCTACCCCTATTTACGCCTGGATTTAAAAGAAGCTTATCCGAAAATCACCCTTGCCCAGCGGATCAAGGAGGACGGGGCACGCTACTTTGGCCCTTACGGCTCCCGTGGCAGAAGCCAGGAGGTTATTGATTCTATTCGTCTCACCTTTGGCCTTCCGGATTGCAGCCGGAAATTCCCCCGGGATCAGGGCAAGGAGCGGCCTTGCCTGAACTACCATATGAAGACCTGCGCCGGCTGGTGCCGCAAGGAGAAAAGCGCTCAGGAGTATCGGGAGCGGATTGACCAGGCGGTTCTGCTGCTGGAGGGAAAGCATAAATCATTGCTGGATAGCCTGCGGCTTCAGATGGAAGAAGCAGCGGAGCGCCTGGATTTTGAGGCTGCTGCCCAATTCCGTGATCGGATGCGTGCCATTGAGCTGCTTGGACAAAAGCAGACCGTTACGGCTGCGGCCCGTGCGGACACAGATGTGATCGGCTGGTATCAGACCGAGGCCAAGGCCTGCTTTGCGGTGCTGCACTTTGTGGGTGGCGACCTGGTGGATAAGGATCATCAGATTCTCTCCAGAACCGACGATCCAGCGGAGGCCCTTTCCTCCCTGGTCAAGCAGTATTATCTGAACCGTGGAGCTGTGCCAAAGAGAGTCTTGTTGCCCCTGCCCATGGAGGATGCTGCCCTGTTCGCCCAGCTGCTGCGTGATAAGTATGAGAAAAGCGTGCGCTTTCTTACGGGCAGAAAAGGGGAGAACCTACGGCTGCTTTCTCTTGCTGAGGAGAATGCCAGAGAAGAGGCTGAGCTTGCCACCACCGCAGCGGAGCGGCTCAGCGGCACACTGAAGCTGCTTCAGGAGCTGCTGCAGCTTCCCGGCTATCCGGAGCGTATGGAGGCCTACGACATCTCCAATATTGCAGGTACGGATATTGTGGCATCCATGACGGTCTTTGTGGATGGGAAACCGAAAAAGAGCGACTATAAACGCTTTAAGCTGGAAGGCTTAGATGACCAGGATGACTATGCTTCCATGGAGCAGGTCCTCTGCCGCCGCTTCTGCCATTATTTGGACGGCGATAAGGGCTTTGATCAGCGGCCGGACATGCTGCTGATCGATGGCGGCTCCAACCATGCACGGGTGGTGCAGGATGCGCTGCGCCGGATGGGTCTGGAGATTCCGATTTACGGCATGGTAAAAGACAGCCGTCACCGCACCAGAGCGCTGATCACACCAGATGGCAAAGAGATCGGCATCCAGGGCACACCGGCTCTCTTTGCCCTCGTCGGCAGGATCCAGGAGGAGACCCACCGCTTTGCCATCACCTATCATCGGGATCTGCGCAGTAAACGCCTGAAGGCTTCCGTATTGGATGAGATCCCCGGAGTAGGGAAGACCCGCCGCTTGGCGCTGATCAAGGAGTTCCGTTCCGTAAAAGCCATCAGCAAGGCGGAACTTTCGGAGCTGCAAAAAGTTGTGCCGAAAAATACTGCGCAGGCAATTTATGATTATTTTCATTCAGAGGAGTAAACTATGCGTGTGATCACCGGTACCGCCAGAGGTACAATTCTGAAAGCACCCCCCGGCTTGGCGACCAGACCTACGGCGGATAAAGTCAAGCAGGCGCTCTTTAATATCATTCAATATGAGATCAGCGGTGATGTGCTGGATCTGTTTGCCGGCTCCGGCCAGCTTGGGATCGAGGCATTGAGCCGTGGAGCCCGTCATGGCGTATTTGTGGATCAGAGTCCCGAAGCCATTCGGGTGATCCGGGATAATCTGGAAAAAACAAAATTGTCGGATCGTGCCCAGGTGATTCGCTCAGATGCGCTCAGTTATCTTTCCAGATGCAGAAAATCCTTCCGTTTGATCTTTTTAGACCCTCCCTATGCAGAAAAATCTTTAGAAAATGCAATAAAATGCATCTCGGAAATTGACATTTTGGGAGAAAGTGGTATAATTATAACGGAAAGGCCTGTAGGTAAGGAGTTAAAGGGCGATTTTGGGGATTTAGTCCCCTCAAAAGATTACCGTTACGGTACGACTTTGATCACCCTCTTCCGCAGAAAACAGGATTTGGAAGCTGCGGAACATAGCTTGTAACAGCATAGCCTAACTAATAAAACAGAAAACCCGAAAGATTAAGGAGGCACTACCATGAACGAACATGGCATTGAAGAACTCATCGGCACAATATATGAGATGGTACAGGATGCAAAGAACGTTCCTTTCAGCGGCGGCAACTGCTCTGTTGAGCGTGAGCGTGTGCTGGATCTCCTGGACGAGATCAGCAATAAGCTCCCCGGTGAATTGAAGCAGGCCCGCACCATCTGCGAGTCCAGAGATACGATGATCACCAACGCAAAGCGTGAGGCTGATGCGATCCGCAAGGCTGCTCATGCAGAAGCCAAGGAGCTTGTTACCCGTGAGGCAATCTATCAGGAAGCCAAGGAGCAGGCCAACGAGATGATCCGTAATGCACAGGAGAAGATCAAAGAACTGAAGCAGGTTACCATGAACTATGTGGATGACTCTCTCCGTGAGACGGAAGAGGCCATTGCCCAGGCTCTGGCAGAGGTTCGTGATTCCCGTGCGAAGTTCTCTGCTGTGGTCAACCCCAAGCCCGTAGTGCGCAACAGCGTCATCATTGAGGATGTGTGATCCTGCGTAAGCGGAAGTAATTCTATATCATTACGAGAGTAACGCTTTGCCATCTCGCTGCAGATAGAAGGCGGTTTGTGCAAGCCTTTGTGAGAGGCAAAGCAGATTCTCGTTTACCTTTTCTTCGTTCCGGGATGTCTTCTTGATACGGACTTTTGCTGAGCAGTATGATATGCTCAGCATTGCCGTCTTTGTTATATCGCGGATACTGATTGCCTGAAGCTTTTGCTTCAGCGCATTTTTTTGGAGGTACGGATGCGACTTATTGACGAAAGATTTAAAGATGCTTCTCCAAAGGATACCATAGCGAAAATTCAGACCATCCTGAAGGAAAACGGGATTCAGGTCGTATTCAGAGAAACAGAGACCGGCGTTGCCAACTGCCATAGTCTCCATCTAACGGTGGACGGAAGCCCCGGTATGTGCTCCAATGGCAAGGGAGTCACCAAAGAACTGGCCCATGCCAGCGCTCATGGGGAGTTTATGGAACGTCTTCAGGGCGGATGGCTGACCCGTGAATCTCCTCCTTTTGGGGATACACGTCGCTTTAACAGAGCGGAGCTGGAAGAGCATTGCGGCCCCTGGCTGCGTGAATTCCTGCAGGATGCCGTAGAAAACGAAGAGCTACCTGTCACCTATGAGAAGCTGGTGCAGGCCTGCTTTGATACCTGCGATAGCCCTGATACGGTGGAGGTGATCCCCGTACTCAATGCCATGACCGGGGAATACTCCTATTTGCCCCCCCATCTGCTGCGGAATATCTGCTCCACCAACGGTCTTGCCGCTGGCAATTCCTTGGAGGAGGCCTTTGTCCAGGGCTTCAGCGAGATCGTAGAGCGTAATTTCGAGCGTGCTTTCTTCTCCGGTAAGGCAGTTCCTCCCACCATCCCGGAGGACTACCTGGCCCAGTTTACCACAGCCTATGAGACGATCAACGATATCCGCTCCCATGGCTATGATGTATTCGTAAAGGACTGCTCTCTTGGCCTGGGCTTCCCCATGATCGCCGTAGTGGTCGTGGATAAAAAGTCCCACCGTTACCGTGTACATGTAGGCTCCTGCCCTGTCTTTGAGATCGCGCTGCAGCGCTGTATTACGGAGATGTTTCAGAATCGCTATCTCACCCAGATCTTCTCTGAAAATACCATCTTCCAGTCTACCGGCAGCCGCTCGGTATCGGATAAAAACAGGCTCTATGTCCGTGGCGAAGGTGCGTTCCCTCTGGATTTCTTTGTTGGCACGCCTTCTTATCCCTTCGTTCCTTACGCCGACCTGTCGCAGAAGACCAATAAGGATCTGGTTCACTGGATTATCGATTTTGTCAAGAAGCTGGGCAAGACTATTTTGCTTCGTGATATGTCTCACCTGGGCTTCCCCACGGTTCAGCTCTTTATCCCCGGATTCAGCGGAGTTCATTACTCCGATTACTCCAATACGCTGCCTCTGAGCCACATGCGGGTCAACGCAGAAAAATGCGCATCGGATCTTACAGAAGCTACTCCGGATCAGCTTCTTGAATTTATGCTTTTTTGCAAGTACAGGATCTCCTATATGCAGACTACCATGCGCAGACCCAAGCTTACCTTCTCCAGCCTGCTGGACGATGTTGGCTTGAACCTGCCCGCTGCCATGGACGTTGCTTACGGTATGCTCAGCGTCGCTTATGCGGATTGGGCCTGCGGTAACCGCGATGTCAAGCAGTATATCGGTATGGCCATGAGCGGCATGGAAGGGGAGGACGAAGCGTACTTGTCCTGCCTGCGCCACGTTTTCACCCGTGAGAATAAGAGCGTTACCCCCGAGGCTTACCTGGAGCAGCTTTCATTCCTTTATGAGCCGCATATTATTGAGCAGGTTCGTCAGGCATTGATGCCCGGCAGCAATCCCTTCTCCAGATTCGTGATCCGCTGCAAGAAGGAAAACTGCGCTACCTGCCCCTTTGCCCCCTATTGCACCAAGAGCAAGGTTACCGAAGTTCGGGAAATGCTCTATGAACGTGTTCGTAATTACGACAATGATGCTGCCTTTGCAGCACTAAAAAATATGATTTAAATGCAGGGATATTCATGAAAAAAGAATTACCAAAGATTTATGACCCCAAAGAAGTGGAGTCCAAGCTCTATCAGTTCTGGATGGAGAACGGTTATTTCCATACGGAAAGAGACCCCGAAAAGAAGCCCTTTACCATTGTAATGCCCCCTCCCAACGTCACCGGTCAGTTGCACATGGGCCATGCCATGGATGCTGCGCTGCAGGACGTTCTCATCCGCTTCAAGCGGATGCAGGGCTATGCGGCACTCTGGGTTCCCGGTGTTGACCATGCCGGCATCGCCACCCAGATCAAGGTAGAAGAGGAGCTTCGCAAGGAAGGCCTGAGCCGTTACGACCTGGGCCGTGAAAAGTTCCTGGAGAAGGTCTGGGACTGGAAGCATAAGTACGGCAACCGTATCGTTGAGCAGCAGAAGAAGCTGGGTGCCTCCTGCGACTGGGACAGAGCCCGCTTTACCATGGACGAGGGCTGCTCCAATGCCGTCCGTGAAGTGTTCGTCAACCTCTATGAGCAGGGCCTGATCTATAAGGGCAGCCGTATCATCAACTGGTGTCCCAACTGCGTCACCGCTCTGTCTGACGCCGAGGTTGAGTATGTGGATAAGCCCGGTAACCTGTGGCATATTCGCTACCCGCTGGCTGAGGGCGAGGGAGAGGTCATTGTGGCCACCACCCGTCCCGAGACCATGCTGGGCGACAGCGGTGTCTGCGTGAACCCCAATGATGAGCGCTATTCCGCCATTGTGGGCAAGAAGGTCATCCTGCCCCTGATGAATAAGGAGATCCCCGTTGTTGCCGATGACTATGCCGAGATGGAGTTCGGCACCGGCTGCGTGAAGATGACCCCCGCCCACGATCCCAACGACTTTGAGGTTGGACTCCGGCATAACCTGGAAGTGATCCGTGTTCTGGATGACAAGGGAGTCGTCAACGAGCTGGGCGGCAAGTACGAGGGCCTGGATCGTTACGAGGCCAGAAAGCAGATCGTTGCGGATCTGGAAGAGCAGGGCTATCTGGTTAAGGTTGAGCCTTATAATCATAATGTCGGTACCTGCTACCGCTGCCACAAGGATGTTGAGCCCATTATCTCTGCACAGTGGTTCGTTAAGATGAAGCCTCTGGCAGAGGAAGCACTCCGTGTGGTTTATGAGGGCGAGACTAAGTTTGTTCCCGAGCGCTTTACCAAGATCTATACCAACTGGATGGAAAATGTCCGTGACTGGTGTATTTCCCGTCAGCTCTGGTGGGGTCATCAGATCCCGGCCTGGTACTGCGCCGATTGCGGCCATATGACGGTCTCCCGTGAGGATGCAACCTGCTGCGAGAAGTGCGGCAGCAAGAATATCACCCGGGACGAGGACGTGCTGGATACCTGGTTCTCCTCTGCGCTGTGGCCCTTTGAGACCCTGGGCTGGCCCAATACTGACAGCGAGGACTTCAAGTTCTTCTATCCCACCGACGTTCTGGTCACCGGTTACGATATTATCTTCTTCTGGGTTGCCAGAATGATCTTCTCCGGCTGCAAGCAGACCGGTAAGACTCCCTTCCACACTGTGCTGATCCATGGCCTGGTTCGTGATGACAAGGGCAGAAAAATGTCCAAGTCTCTGGGCAATGGCATCGATCCTCTTGAGATGATCGAGCGCTATGGCTCTGATGCCCTGCGTATGAACATGATCACCGCCAACTCTCCCGGTAACGATATGCGTTTCTATGTGGAGCGCTGCGAGGCTATGCGCAACTTTGCCAATAAGCTCTGGAATGCCAGCCGCTATGTCATGATGAATCTGAATATCGAGAAGAATGAACTTCCCGATGCAGCGGATCTGGAGACTGCCGATAAGTGGATCCTGTCCAAGCTCAATACTCTCATTGCGGAAGTTACCGAGAATATGGACAAGTACGAGCTGGGCGTTGCCGAGCAGAAATGCTATGACTTCATCTGGGATAGCTACTGCGATTGGTATATCGAGCTGACTAAGGCCCGTCTCTACGGCGAGGATGAAAAGAGCAAGCTTGTTGCGCAGAAGGTGCTTCTGTATGTTCTGGATCAGGTTCTTCGTCTGATGCATCCTTTCATGCCTTTCATTACGGAAGAGATCTGGCAGGCCATTCCCCACGAGGGCGAGGCACTGATCATTGCCTCCTGGCCCAAGCACACAGAGTCCCTCAGCTTCAAGACCGAAGAGAACGATATGGAGAGCATTATGAATGCCATTCGTGCTGTGCGTAATCGCCGTGCCGAGATGAATGTGCCTCCCTCCAAGAAGTGCAGCCTCTATATTGTGACTGCGAAGGAAGCTACCTTCCGTGCAGGTGAGGGCTTTATGAGCCGCCTGGCCTATGCTGACGATGTGATCATCTGTGCTGCAGAGCCGGAAGGCCACGAGTCTATGGCCTCCTGCGTTACCCACGATGCAACCCTGTATATGCCCATGGCACAGCTGGTAGACGTGGAAAAAGAGCTGGCCCGCATCGCAAAGGAAAAGGAGAAGACCGAAAAGCTTCTCAATAGCATCCGTGGTAAGCTCTCCAATCCCGGCTTTGTGGCCAAGGCCCCCGAGGCCGTGGTCAAGGCTGAGCAGGAAAAGGCTGAGAAGATGGAGAACCTTCTGAAGCAGCTTGCGGAGAGCGAAGAGAGAATGAAGAAACTGTAAATTATTTCGTCCGGCTCTGTGAGTCGGACGAAATTTTTATATTTCCGCTTTATTTCCGGAGAAATTTGGTGTATAATGATTTATTAGGAAATCCTTGATTATTGATAAAATGATGGAAGGAACAGAATTATGGAACAGAATCAGCTGCGCAATCCTGCGCCGGATCAACATAAAAAAACCGGAGAAAAAACCGGTCCGCTCTTCGACCTGTATGCACTTCTTCATGACCTTGTATATATTTTGGCAGGCATCACATTGGTGTTTGTGTTCTGCGTTCGCCTGGTAGGGGTCAACGGAGGCTCCATGCTGCCGACATTGGTGAATGGCGATTATCTGGCTCTGCAGAGCAATATCATTATGGGGGATCTGGAGTACGGAGATATTATTGTGGCCCGAAAGCTGTCTTTCCGTGATGGGGAACCCATTGTCAAGCGTGTGATCGCCACCGAGGGACAAACTGTAAGCATCCGCCGTGAAAACGGGGAGATCCGTGTGTTTGTAGACGGGGTTGCTTTGATCGAGCCTTATATCAAGGAGCTTATGGATGACAGCTACCGCCTTCCCATTGAGCTGACGGTGGAGGAGAACTGCCTCTTTGTAATGGGCGATAACCGGAATAATTCCGCAGATAGCCGTGATACCCGGATCGGTCAGATCAGCCTGGATCAGGTTCTTGGAAAGGTTCTTTTTGTGATTTTCCCCGGCGAGGATGCCATCACAGAAAAGCGGGATTTCAGCAGGATCGGAGCGGTTTCGTAATGGATGATAACATGAATATCCAATGGTATCCGGGCCATATGACCAAAACCCGGCGGAAGATGGAGGAAGATCTGAAGCTGGTGGATGCGGTCTGTGAATTGATCGATGCCCGAATTCCGCTCTCCAGCCGAAACCCCGATATTGATGCCATCTGCGGCAATAAGCCCCGTATGGTCATTCTGAACCGGATCGATCTTGCAGATCCTGCCGGTACTGAGGCCTGGAGTAGTTATTTTAAGAACCTGGGCTACGCAGTAGTCCGTACCGATTGCAAAAGCCGCAAGGGAATTGACCGCTTTATTCCGGCGGTTCGTGAGCTTCTGAAGGAAAAACTGGAGCGTTACGCCCAGCGAGGCTTTGTCAATAAGCCCTTAAAGCTGATGATCGTGGGTATCCCCAACGTAGGCAAATCCACCTTCATCAATCAGGTCTCCGGCAGGAAGGGCGCCAAGGCGGAGAACCGTCCCGGTGTGACCCGTGGAAAGCAGTGGGTAACGGTGGACCGTGGCCTTCTGCTGCTGGATACTCCTGGCATTCTCTGGCCGAAATTCGATGATGAGGAAGTGGGCCGCCGTCTGGCTTATACGGGGGCTGTTAAGGACGATATCCTGGATGTTGAGACACTGGCCTGCCATCTGATCCAAATGCTTTGGAGACGATATCCTGAGGCGCTTCGCCAGCGCTATAAGATCGATATGCCGGAGGATGCCATGGGCTACGAGCTTTTGACGGAAGCCGGCAAAAAGCGAGGCTTCCTCCTGGCCAGAGGTGAGATCGATACGGAGCGCATGGCCAGGATCCTGCTGGAAGAATACCGCAGCTGCAAGATCGGCCGCTTTACGTTGGAGGACCCTCCCCATGAACTATGAACTGATTCGTGAGATTTTTAACCAGTGCAGCAATAATCAAATGCGTGATGTTTTTGTCTCGGAGGTTGAAACAGATGACCCGGACAGCATTGCACGCAGCTTCTGCACCGGGACAAACTTTTCGCTCTCAAAGGATATTTTGCCAAACGGAACAATTATTTACGAGCTGGATACAGACGGGCTGCGGCAGCGGCTCAGCTTTACGCCGGATTGAGAGGTTGCTATGAGCGAACTTTGGAACTATGAACTGGATGCTATGGAGAAAGGCTTTGATGTCATCTGCGGCGTGGATGAAGCAGGAAGAGGCCCTCTTGCGGGCCCTGTCTGTGCTGCTGCCGTGATCCTGCCCAAGGGTTTGGAGATCGAGGGCCTCAATGACTCCAAAAAGCTGACCGATAAAAAGCGTAGGGAGCTCTATGACGTGATCTGCGAGAAGGCGCTCGCCTATGGTATTGCCTTTGCTGATCACCGGGAGATCGATGAGATCAATATTCTGCAAGCTACCTTCCTGGCTATGCGCCGTGCAGTGGAGCAGCTGCAGATCAAGCCCCAGCTGGCTCTGGTTGACGGAAACCGGGATCCCGTTCTGGATGGGATCGAGGTCAAGACTATTGTCAAGGGCGATAGCCTCAGCGCCAGCATAGCCGCTGCCTCTATCCTTGCCAAGGTGACCCGTGACCGCTATATGGAGGAGCAGGCAGAGCTTTATCCCCAGTATGGCTTTTCTGTACATAAGGGCTACGGCACCAAGGCCCACTATGCGGCACTGACGGAGCATGGCCCCTGCCCGATCCACCGCATGAGCTTCTTAAAGAAATTCTATGGCAACTGATCTTCTCGGGCACTGGGGCGAGACATTGGCAGCCCAATACCTCCGCAAGAAGGGCTATCAGTTAGTAGCTGTGAATTATCGCTGCCGTATGGGCGAGATCGACCTGATCGTGCAAAAAAAGGAGTATCTGGTCTTTGTAGAGGTGAAGCTCCGCAAGGATGCATCCTTTGCAGAAGCTCTGGAATTTGTGGATAAAAAGAAGCAGAACCGGATCAAGACCGCAGCCAAGCTGTATCTTAAACAGAATGATGCTTTCTCCTATCGTGCCAGGTTCGATGTGATCGAGATTTATGCGCCCCAGGGTGTTGAGACGAAGAAGCCCACCATTCATCATTTGGAGGATGCCTTTCAATGAAAACAGCCCTGTTTGATGCCCACTGCGATACAGCCTTTGAGCTGTTTCGGAAAGGGGAGCGGCTTAAGCAAAATAGTGGACATATCGACCTTCAGCGAGTGGGGGAGTATGTGCATTACGCACAGATCTTTGCCTTCTGCAGCCTTTCCGGCCTGAAGAATCTTCCCTGGACTGCGGAAGAGCTGCTGCAAAAGCCTTTGACCTATCTCCGTAAACAGGTAGCGGAGAATTTGGCAAGCATTGCCTTCGCTGCTTCCGCAGCGGATGTGCTTCGTCTCTGGGCGGAGAATCGCTGCGCCGCACTCCTAAGCGTTGAGGGAGCGGAGGTGATCGGCTGCGATCCGCAGTGGCTTCCGTGGCTTCGTGAGCAGGGCTTTGTTATGACAACCCTTACCTGGAATGCCGATAATGCCCTGGCAGGCTGGCATCAATCTCTGCAGGGCCTCACGGCGCAGGGCAGAGACTTTGTTTCCGAGGCCCAGAGCCTTGGGCTGCTGATCGATGTCAGCCATCTGTCTGAGGCGGCCTTTTGGGATCTGATCCGTTTTACATCAGCTCCCATTGTTGCAAGCCACAGCAACTGCCGCTCGATCTGCGACCATAGCCGCAACCTTACAGACGACCAGCTTCGTGCCATCGGCGAGACCGGCGGAGCTGTTGGCTTAAATCTTTATCCGCCGTTTTTGGGAGAGCAAGGTGGCTTCGATCTCTTGCGCAGACATCTGGAGCATATGCTCCGGCTGTGCGGAGAGAGGCATGTAATGCTGGGCGGCGATCTGGACGGCTGCGATACCCTGGTCTCCGGCTTCAGGGGCGTGGACAGCTATGCTTCTTTTTATGAGTATTTACTGGGTTGCGGATATGCACCGGCCCTGCTGGAAGACCTGTTTTACCATAACCTATTACGACTGTTATAGAGAGGGGGAGACCTTGTGGCGCTGTATGCCATTGGAGACCTGCATTTATCCTTTGGCACAGATAAGCCAATGGATGTGTTCGGCGGTGTCTGGAATAACTATGTAGAGAAGCTGCGTGAGGGCCTGAAGGTTATTACACCCGAGGACACGACCATTCTGCTGGGGGATCTGACCTGGGCTCTGGATCTGAGCGGTGCCAAAGAGGATTTTTCCTTTATCAATGACATCCCCGGCCGGAAGATCATCTTAAAGGGGAATCATGACTACTGGTGGTCTACAGCCAAGAAGTTCTATTCCTTCTGCCAGGAACATGATTTTTCCGATATGCTGATCCTGAATAATAATGCTTATACCTATGAGGATATTGCCCTTTGCGGAACCCGAGGCTGGTTCTTTGAAGAAGATGCTGCGGTTGGGAGTCATAATGATAAGATCTTTAAGCGGGAGCTGATCCGCCTGGAGACCTCTCTCAAGCAGGCCCAGGGTAGGGAAATCTACTGCTTTTTGCACTATCCACCCCGCTACCGAGGTTATGAGTGTCCGGAGATCCTGCAGCTGCTGAAGGCCTACGGTGTCAGCCTCTGCTGCTACGGACATCTCCACGGTGACAGTCACAAGCTGGCCATTGAGGGGGACTATGACGGAGTTACTTTCCGGCTCTGTGCTGCCGATTACCTTCGCTTCCAACCTTTGCGTATAAAATAAGGCTTTTATAGAAATAAGTCTTGTATTTTTGATGAATATCTGATAAAATAGTTCGGCTATCTGTAAAAAGTGCGCCTTTGGGCGCAACATATAGGAGGAAAACAAACAATGAATGTGAAAAATGTAGAAAAGCAGACCAACCGTGCCGTCATCACTGTGGAGATCACTCCCGCCGAGATGGAGCCCGCTGTTAATAAGGTTTACCTGAAGGTCCGCAAGAATGTTATGATCCCCGGCTTCCGCAAGGGCAAGGCTCCCCGCAAGGTCATCGAGGCCGCTTACGGCAAGCACGTCTTCTTTGAAGATGCCATTGAAGAGCTGTTCCCCGAGCTGTACACCAGCTGTGTCGCTTCCCAGGAGGGAATTAAGCCCGTGGGTAAGCCCGCTGTCTCCAATATCGATATCGCCGAGGATAACACCGTTACCATCACCGTAGAGACCGATCTGTACCCCGAGGTCACCCTGGGCCAGTACAAGGCTCTGGAAGCTCCCAAGGCTGAGGTTACCGTCTCTGCCGAAGAGATCGATGCCGAGATCGACCGCATGGCCAAAAACATCGCTTCCGTTACTACGGTAGACCGTCCTGCAGAGAACGGTGACACCGCTGTCATCGACTTCGAAGGCTTTAAGGATGGCGTTGCATTCGAAGGCGGCAAGGGCGAGAAGTATGATCTGAAGCTTGGCTCCGGCAGCTTTATCCCCGGCTTTGAGGAACAGGTCGTTGGCATGAGTGCCGGCGAAGAGAAGGATCTGGAAGTGACTTTCCCCGCTGACTACCACGCTGCCGAGCTGGCCGGCGCTGCCGTGATCTTCAAGGTCAAGGTTCACGAGGTCAAGCAGACCGTCGTTCCCGAGAAGGATGATGAGTTCGTAAAGGATGTCTCTGAGTTCGATACCATGGACGAGCTCCGTGCCGATGTGGAGAACAAGATCAAGACCGAGAAGGAAGCCGGCATCAACCGTGCTTTTGAAAATGCCGTTATTGATCAGGCTGTCAACAACATGACCGCCGAGATCCCCGCCAGCATGATCGACGATGAGCTGGATCGCCAGCTGGAGCGTATGGATTATGAACTCCGGGCTCAGGGCGCTTCTCTGGAAGCTTATGCCCAGATGATGGGCGGCGATCTGAATGCCATTAAGAATACCCTCCGTCCCGGTGCTGAGAAATCCGTTAAGACCAACCTGATGCTCGAGGCTGTCGCTAAGGCCGAGAACATTGAGATCACCGAAGAAGAGTGCGAGGAGGAGTACCAGAAGCTGGCCGAGTCCTATCGCATGGATGTCGAGAATGTCAAGGAACTGCTGAGCGTTGATGGCCTCAAGAGTGATCTGCAGCTCCGCAAGGCTGCCAAGCTCATCACGGAGTCTGCTGTTGCCGTGGAGGAGAAGAAGGAAGAGGAATAATCTTCCAAATAATCGGTTAGAATGTTTCGAGAAAGGAGCATTGCTATGAGTGTGATTCCCTATGTGATTGAGCAGACCAGCCGGGGCGAGCGTTCTTACGATATTTTCTCCCGCTTGCTCAATGACCGTATTATTTTCCTGTCTGAAGAAGTAAACGATACTACTGCCAGCCTGATCGTTGCGCAGATGCTGTATCTGGAAGCCCAGGATCCCGAAAAGGATATCCAGTTCTATATCAATAGCCCCGGCGGCTCCGTTACTGCCGGCCTTGCGATCTATGATACCATGCAGTATGTGAAGTGCGATGTCTCCACCATCTGCATCGGTATGGCAGCGTCCATGGGTGCATTCCTGCTGTCTTCCGGCGCTAAGGGCAAGCGTATTGCGCTTCCCAATGCGGAGATCATGATCCATCAGCCCTCCGGCGGAGCCAAGGGTCAGGTCACCGATATCCAGATCCATGCCCAGCGGATCCTTGCTATGAAGCAAAAGCTCAATGAGATCCTGGCTAAGAATACCGGCAAGCCTGTGGAGCAGGTGGCCCTCGATTGCGAACGAGACCATTTCCTCAGCGCTGAGGAAGCCAAGGAATATGGCATCATCGACAAGGTGTTTTACCAGAGATAACAAGGAGTATTTGCTTTGGCTAATAAACTGATCCGTTGCTCCTTCTGCGGCAAGACCCAGGGGCAGGTCGAGCGTATCATTTCCGGACCGGATGTATTTATCTGCAGCGAGTGCGTGAAGCTTTGCAGCAGCCTGCTCCATGAGGATATGTACGAGGTAAATGACGAATCTGCTCTCGAAGCTCCCGAGCATCTGCCCACCCCGAAGGAGATCAAAGAATACATGGATGGCTATATCATCGGCCAGGAGGAGGCAAAGATCGCCCTTTCTGTGGCGGTGTATAACCACTATAAGCGTATTTACTTCTGCGATTCTTCCGATGTTGAGCTGCAGAAGAGCAATATCCTGCTGATCGGTCCCACCGGCTGCGGAAAGACGCTCTTCGCCCAAACTCTGTCCAAGATCCTGAATGTACCCTTTGCCATTGCGGATGCTACCACCTTGACCGAGGCTGGCTATGTCGGCGAGGATGTGGAGAATATCCTGCTTCGTCTGCTTCAAGCTGCTGATTTTGACGTGGAACAGGCCGAGCGTGGTATTATTTACATCGATGAGATGGATAAGATCGCCCGGAAGAGCGAGAACACCTCCATCACCCGTGATGTTTCCGGCGAGGGTGTACAGCAGGCCCTTCTGAAGATCCTGGAAGGTACTGTGGCGAATGTGCCTCCCCAGGGTGGTCGGAAGCATCCCCAGCAGGAATTCATCCAGATCGATACCTCCAATATCCTCTTTATCTGCGGCGGTGCCTTCGATGGCCTGGACAAGATCATCGAACGCCGTGTAGATCATTCCAGCCTGGGCTTTGGCTCTGAGCTGAAAAGTAAGAAGGATAAGGATCTTGGTGCGCTTTTTGCCCAGGTTCAGCCCCACGATCTTCTGAAGTTCGGTATCATTCCCGAGCTGGTCGGTCGTCTGCCGGTGGTTACCAGCCTGGAAAGCCTGAAGAAAGAAGATCTGGTTCGCATTCTGACAGAGCCTAAAAATGCGCTCTGCCGCCAATATCGTAAGCTCTTTGAATTGGACAAAGTGACTCTGGATTTTGAGCCGGAGGCCCTGGATGCCATTGCCGAAAGAGCCATTGACCGCAAGATCGGCGCTCGTGGTCTGCGTGCAGTGCTGGAAAGTGTAATGACCAGGATCATGTATGAGATTCCCTCTGATCCCTCCATTACCAAGGTACTGATCACCCGGGACTGCGTGTGCAAGGGTGCTGAGCCCGAAGTCGTGCGCACCAAGAAGCACGATCGCCCCGGCGCCTGATATGGAAGAGGGGGCAGAATATCTTTGCCTCCTTTTCTTTCATACTGCAGGATCGTCCTGCAACAAAGGAGACCCTTATGGAAGAAATCATTTTATCGGAACGAATGCCTGTTCTGGCCCTGCGCGGTTTGACGGTTTTCCCCGGTGCATCTATGCATTTTGATGTGGGCCGGGAAAAATCGATCCGTGCGCTGGACAAGGCAATGGAGCGGGATCAAAAGATTTTTCTGGTCACTCAGAAGGATATTTTAGTCGATGATCCGAAGTTTTCCGATTTATTCCCTGTTGGTACGGTAGCCCAGATCAGACAGGTTCTGAAGATCCCCGGCAATTCTGTTCGGATTTTGGTCCAGGGTGAATACCGTGCCGAAGTAACTCAAATCCTGAAAGAGAGTCCTTATCTCTGCGCCCGTGTAGAATCGCTGCCGGACAATGAGTTTGTGCCCGGTACGCCAAAGATCGAGGCGCTGATCCGTCAGGCTGCGCAGCTTTTTGACGAGTTTGTAGAGCTTTCCCAGCGCCCGGCACAGGATATTATGCTGCGGATTCTTGCTGAGCAGCATCCCGGACATATTGCTGATATGATCGGCCAGTCCGCAACCTTCAGCTATGGGGAAAAAGTGCGGATCTTAGAGCAGCGCCATCCGGTGCAGCGGCTGATCCTTGCCAATCGTCTTTTGGCCCGAGAGCTGGAAGTTCTGCGGCTGGAAAACGACCTGCAGGATAAAACTCAGCAGAATATCGACAAAGGTCAGCGAGACTACTATCTGCGAGAGCAGCTCAAGGTGATCCGCACCGAATTGGGTGATGGAGATGATGAGGGCGAGATCGAGGAATACCGTGAAAAGATCGAAGCCCTTACTGTTTCTGATGAGGTTCGCAGCAAGCTCCTGAAGGAGCTGACCCGCCTGAGTAAGCAGGGCTACGGCTCTTCAGAATCCGCTGTGATCCGGAATTACCTGGATGCAGTAATCGAGATGCCCTGGAATAAGCGCACCAAGGAACGTTTGGATGTACGCCATGCCGCCAAGATCCTGGACGAGGATCATTTTGGCTTGGAGAAGGTGAAAGAGCGTATTTTGGAGCTGCTGGCTGTCAAGCAGCTTGCGCCCGATCTTCACGGGCAGATCATCTGCCTGGTCGGCCCTCCCGGTGTGGGCAAGACCTCCATCGCCATGAGCGTTGCCCGTGCATTAAACCGCAAGTTAGCACGGCTCTCTCTGGGCGGCATCCATGACGAGGCTGAGATCCGTGGTCATAGAAAGACCTATATTGGCGCTATGCCCGGACGCATCATCAATGCCATTGCGCAGTGCGGCTCCTGTAATCCGCTGCTGCTTCTGGATGAGATCGATAAGTTGGGCAAGGATTACCGTGGAGATCCTTCTGCAGCGCTTTTGGAAGTGCTGGATGCGGAGCAAAACGGCAGCTTCCGGGATAACTATCTGGAAGTTCCCTTTGATCTCAGCGAGTGTATGTTTATTACTACCGCTAACACCACCGATACTATCCCCAGACCCCTTCTGGATCGTATGGAAGTCATTGAGTTGGGATCCTATACCGATGAAGAGAAGCTGATGATCGTGAAGAATCATCTTCTGATCAAGCAGCTGAAAAAGCATGGCCTGAAGAAGACCCAGGTACGCATCACGGATGATGCTATTCGTGAGCTGATTCACGGCTATACCCGGGAATCCGGTGTCCGCAATTTAGAGCGTGAGATCGCCAAGCTCTGCCGTAAGTGTGCAATGCGTTTGGTTTCCGAAGAGACTCTGAAGCGCATCAGCCTTACCGGCACAAACCTGACAGAGCTGATGGGGCCGAAAAAGTTCCTTCCCGATAAGCTTCCTACAGCAGATCCTGTTGGCCTGGTCACTGGCCTCGCCTGGACCAGCGTAGGCGGCGAGACCCTCGAAGTGGAATGCAATGTGATCGAAGGCAGCGGCAAGCTGATCCTCACCGGTAATCTGGGCGATGTGATGAAAGAGTCTGCCCAGGCTGCCCTGAGCTATATCCGCACCCGTACCGATCATTTCGGCATTGCGGAAGACTTTTATAAGACCAAGGATATCCATGTGCATTTCCCGGAGGGTGCTGTGCCCAAGGATGGCCCCTCGGCCGGTATTACGGTATGCACGGCCATTGTCTCTGCCTTGACCGGTGCTGCTGTCCGCCGTGATTTTGCCATGACCGGCGAGATCTCTATTCGTGGTAGAGTGCTGGCCATCGGCGGCTTAAAGGAAAAGACCATGGCTGCCTTACGACATGGCATTCGCACCGTCATCATCCCCAAGGAAAATGAGAAGGATCTCAGCGAGATCGACCAAACCGTTCGCCGTGCTCTGCAGTTTATCCCGGTAGAGCACGCAGACCAGGTTCTGGAGGCTGTGCTGATCATGCCTCTGCAGGATGATCAGAGCACCAGGAAGCCGGAAGTGAGTCCGGTTCAGCTGGCCTCCCAGAAGACCGTAAATCAAAAGGGGATCAGACAATGAACCTTCAAAAAGTAGAGTTTATCCGTTCTGCAGCCCGCCCCGGGGATTTTATTCACGATGACTTGCCGAAGATCGCCTTCTCCGGCAAGTCCAATGTGGGAAAATCCTCGGTGCTGAACTGCGTTTTGCAGCGGAAGAATTTTGCCCGTGTGGGTCAGAAGCCCGGTAAAACCATTCATATTAATTACTTTAAAGTAGATGATCGGGCATATTTTGTGGATCTGCCCGGCTACGGCTATGCCCAGGTTGCAGCCTCTGAGAAGGAACGCTGGGGCAAGCTGATGGAGGCTTACTTTGCCGAGGGTGAAGAGATCACGCTGGGCGTTATGATCGTCGATGCCCGCCATGCACCCACCAAGCTGGATATTGTGATGGCGCAGCTGTTCCGGGACACCGGATGCCCCTTCCTGGTGGTGGCCAATAAGCTGGACAAGCTGAAGCCCAAGGAAATTGAGCCCAATATGCAGGTGATCCGTAAGGATCTGGGGCTTTCCCCTGAGACCTTGCTGATTCCTTTTTCCGCAGAGAAGGGGACTGGCCGTGGGGAACTGGTCAATGCCATTTTCGCCGCGACAAAGGGCAAAGCATCGGTATAATTTCCCCCGATGATAGAATACTGATCAATGAGGATTTAGATGGAAGAGCCAAAATATCACTTAAGTGGCGTGATGCGATCCGGAGATGCTTTGCCTGCCGATTTTGACGGGCCTCTGGATGTGATCCTCCTGCTGCTGAGTAAAAACAAAATAGAGATCCAGGATGTGAGCATTACCTCTATTTTAGAGCAGTATCTTGCCTACTTAGAGGAGATGAAGCGCCTGGATATGGAGATCGCCAGCGAGTTTATTGCCATGGCCTCTCATCTGATGCTCATTAAGACCAAGATGCTGCTTTCTGCTGCAGAGCGGGAAGAGGCTATGTCGGAAATGGAGCTGTTGATCCGCTCTCTGGAGGAGCGGCAGCGTGCGGAGGCCTATGAGCAGATCCGAAAAGCGGCGGACTTCCTGTTTCCCAGAAATGAGATCGGCTGCAACCTTTTTACCAAGCAGCCGGAGCCTCTGAGAACCGATTCCACATATCGTTACCAGCATGATAAATCGGATCTTCTGAAGGCCTTTTCCGCCATTGCAGAGCGCAGTGAACGGAAGCTGCCGCCTCCGATTGCCAATTTCCAGGGCATTGTGGGCGCAGAGCCTTATCCTGTGACAAAGAAAGCGGCCCAGAGTTAAAGCGCCTGCTGATGCGAGGCTTTGAGAAATTCCGCAGCCTGTTTCGGGGAAGTCGCTCCCGCAGCGAGATCGTTGCGACATTCCTCGCTGTTCTGGAGCTGTGCAGAATGAATTCTGTATCCCTGGAAGGGCAGGATGAGGATGTTACCGTCCGCTTCTGTAAAATGCCGGATGGAGAAATGGAGAATACCGATGGAGCGCAATGAACTTGAAAAAATCATCGAAGCCATCCTCTTTGCAGCAGGTGAGCCTGTGGAGCGATCCCGACTTGCCATGGCCACGGAGTGTGATGAGGACGAGGTAGAGCAGGCTGTAAAAGCGCTGATGGATCGGCTGGCCTTTTCCAGGAGCGGTATTCGTATCGTCTGTCTGGAAAAAGCCTATCAAATGTGTTCTGCAGGAGAATTCTCCGCCTATGTAACGAAGGCTCTCGAGACCCGCAAACCGCCGAAGCTCTCCGCTTCGCAGCTGGAGACCTTGACCATCGTTGCATATTATCAGCCTGCAACCCGTGCTTATGTAGAGCAGATCCGTGGCGTGGACAGCTCCTATAGTATGGGAGCGCTGCTGAATAAACATCTGATCGAAGAATGCGGCAGACTAAATGTCCCAGGCAGACCCATTTTGTATCGCACCACCCCCGATTTTTTGAGAACTTTCGGCTTAAGCTCTCTGGACGAGCTTCCCGAAATTGATAAGATGCAGTTTGGCAAACGAGAACTGCCCGAACATGTACAGGAGGAGATCCCATTATGAGTAAGAATGTTTCTGAAGTTTTAGGCGCTTCCATGTCCAAAGTACGGGAAATGGTGGATGCAAATACCGTGGTGGGAGATCCCATTGTCCTGGGCGACGATCTCACCCTGATTCCCATTTCCAAAATCAGCTTTGCTTTAGCTTCCGGCGGTGCGGATTTTGCCAAGAAAAACGGCGCTGCATCCGGTAGCTTTGGCGGCGGTGCGGGTTGCGGAGTGAAGATCACTCCTGTTGGCATGATCTGCCTGCAGGAGGGAAGAGTTCGGATCCTCCCCGTCAACGAGCCTGCCACCGGTGCTGCCGAGCGGATCATCGAGCAGCTCCCCGAGCTGATCGATCAGATTTCCCGGCTCCTTGGTAAGAAGAATTCTGACGAGCTGGATCTTACCGATATTTAACAGGAGTAAAACGCCCCACCGCAGCGCAGGCTAACTGCGGTGATTGGCGATGACGAAAGGAATTATCAGGACGGTAGCCGCCATAGCTGCTACCGTCTTTCTCACGTTACAAGGCGCTGCATATCCGGGGCACAGCGCCCAAAGTGCCCTCCTTATGGATGCAGATACCGGCCGGGTGCTATTCTCGGATCGGGCCGGGACACGTTCCCTGATTGCAAGCACCACCAAGATCATGACAGCGGTTGTGGTATTGGAGCATTGCGATCCGGATCGGACCTTCCAAATTCCAGCAGAAGCTGTGGGAATTGAAGGTTCCTCCATATATTTGAAAGAGGGGGAGGAGCTGACCATTCGGCAGCTGCTCTATGGTCTTATGCTGTCCTCCGGGAATGATGCAGCCGTTGCCCTGGCCTTAGCCTGCAGCGACAGCGTTCCGGAATTTGTTGACTTGATGAATTTAAAGGCAGCGGAATTGGAGCTGATCCATACTCATTTTGAAAACCCCAGCGGCCTGGATGGGGATAGGCACTATTCTACAGCCGAGGATCTGGGTAAGCTGACCGCCTATGCCCTTCGGAATGAGGAGTTCTTGAAGATCGTATCAACCCGGAGCATCTCTTTCGGCGGTCGCTGTCTGCAAAATCATAATAAACTGCTTTGGAACTTGGATGGGTGCATCGGCGTCAAAACCGGGTATACCAAGGCAGCGGGAAGGATCCTGGTCAGCGCTGCAGAGCGTAATGGAAGAAGGCTCATCGCCGTTACCATATGCGACGGCAATGACTGGAAAGATCACAATAGTCTGTATGACTATGGCTTTGGCCTCTACTCCGATGAGCTCTCCATTCATAAGGGGGATGCGGTAGCAGAGATCACCCTATTGGATGGAAGTAAAGCCCAGCTTTTGGCAGGCGAGGAGTTTCAACTGTCCGGTCTTTCCGAAGACCGTTTGATCGTAACACCCCTCCATCCTAAGGTATTTTTTCAGCCCGGAGAACCGGGCACCTATGCCGGATTTGGTGCTGTAAAGATCGGAGACCGTAAACTTGCGGAGATCACCTTACTCTGGGGAGGAGAAGTCCATGAAGGAACGTATACAGAAAATACTGTCAGCCCGGGGCTTGACCTCCCGGAGAGCCGCTGAGAAGCTGCTTCTTGAAGGCAGGATCACCGTCAATGGCATTCCTGCAAAGCTGGGAGACCAAGCAGATCCCAATACAGATCTCATCCTGATCGATGGTAAGAAGCTTCCCCTGCAGCCGGAACCGGTTTGGCTGATGCTCTATAAGCCCAGAGGCTATGTTACCACCCTTCATGATGAAAAGGGCAGAAAAACAGCCGCATCCCTGGTGGATTGCGGCTGCCGGGTCTATCCGGTGGGGCGCCTGGACTATGCTTCGGAGGGCCTTCTGCTCTTTACCAATGATGGAGCCCTTGCCAATGCTCTGATGCATCCCCGGCATGGGATTCCTAAAGTATATGAAGTGACCGTCCGGGGGGAATTGGAGCATGCCGAGGAGCGTTTAACCCGCCCCATTGTTTTAGATGGCCGCCCCATCCGCCCTCCTCAGGTTCGCTTGCTGCGGCAGAAGGACGAAAAGGCAAGCTTCGAGATCACCATCCACGAGGGACGCAATCGTCAGATCCGCAGAATGTGCGAAGCAGCGGGGCTGGAAGTCCTGCGACTTTGCAGAGTACAGGAAGGCAGCTTACGTCTGGGGACTTTGCGGCCCGGAAAATGGCGCTATCTGACCGAGGAGGAGCTCTTCCTCATAAAACAAGAGGTACAAAATGCGTGATGATGTATTAAGTCAAATTCAGGCCCGCTTGCCCTCTCTTTCCAAAGGGCAGCGCAAGATCGCCGAATACATACTTTCTTCCTACGAAAAGGCTGCATTCTTGACAGCACTGTCCCTGGGTAAGACGGTTCAGGTCTCTGAATCCACGGTGGTGCGCTTTGCCTGCGAGCTTGGTTATGAGGGCTATCCCCAGATGCAGAAGGCCCTTCAGGAGCTGGTGCGCTCTCATCTTTCTGCGGTGCAGCGGATTGAGGTATCCACCCCTACGGTAGCAGGGGACGACCTTCTTACGAATGTGATGCAGGCCGATATGGATCGGATCCGTAAAAGCATGGAGCTGATCTCCTCCGATGCGTTTCAGGGTGCCGTCAATGCGCTGGTCTATGCCAAAGGGATCTACGTCATCGGACTGCGTTCCTCCTCTTCGTTGGCATCCTTTTTGGCTTATTACTTGAAATATATGTTCGATACTGTCCATTTGGTCGTCAGCGGATCGGAAAGCGAGGTCTTTGACCAGATCATCCATATGGGCCCCTCTGATGCTTTGATCGGCATCAGCTTTCCAAGATACGCTTCTGCAACAGTAAAGGCAATGCGACATGCCCGCCAGGTTGGTGCGGCAACCATTGCATTGACTGATGGCGCTGCATCGCCTCTTTATGGACAAGCTGAGTTTACCTTAAGCGCAGTCAGCGATATGCTTTCCCTGGTCGATTCCTTGGTTGCACCAATGAGCGTAATCAATGCCCTGCTGGTCGCCCTTGCCCAGAAACGGGAAAAAGAACTGGAGCTTACGCTGAATCAATTGGAAACTATATGGGAGCAGAATCATGTCTATGAAAAAATCCACGAATGACCTTGTGATCATCGGCGGCGGCGCTGCCGGAATGTTTGCAGCCATCACCGCAGCAAAGCAGGGCCTTCATGTCCTGCTTCTGGAAAAAAACGACCGTTTGGGTAAAAAACTCTTAATTACCGGAAAAGGTCGTTGCAATGTTACAAATGCTTGTACTTCCGATGAGGTACTGAAAAATATACCCAGAAATGGTCGGTTTCTATTTAGCAGCTTGTCCCGGCTTTCTCCGGAGGGGATCATGACCTTCTTTGAGGATGCCGGATGCCCTCTGAAGGTGGAGCGTGGAAATCGGGTTTTCCCGGTTACGGACCGTTCTGCGGATATTCTTGCTGCGCTCCATCGAAAGCTGCAGCAGTATCAGGTGGAGATTCGCCATTGCAGGGTAACGGGTTTGCTGGCCAGAGACGGCCTGCTTCAGGGGGTCAAGACCGATCAGGGTATCATTTCCTGCTCCAAGGCGATCCTTGCAACCGGCGGCCTCTCCTATCCCTTGACCGGCTCCACCGGCGACGGATATCGCTTTGCGGAGTCTTTGGGCCATAGCATCGTTCCAACCTGTGGCTCCCTGGTTCCTATGGAGAGTGACAGCGATTGCCATAGGATGCAGGGCTTATCTCTGCGCAATACGGAGCTGAAGCTTCTGGATCAGAAAAATAAGGTGGTATTCCGGGATTTTGGCGAGCTGCTGTTTACACATTTTGGTATTTCCGGCCCTATGGCATTGTCTGCCTCTGCTCATATGAAGCCCGGGCAGTGCTATACTGTGGCGCTGGATCTGAAGCCTGCATTGGACGAAGCCAAGCTGGATGCCAGATTTTTGCGTGATCTGGAGCAGTATGCCAATCGCTCTATGGAAAACGCCCTGGCGGATCTATATCCCGCATCCATGATCCCTGTTCTTCTGGATCGAGCCGGGATCGATCCCACCATGAAGGCCAATGCCCTGACCAAACAGCAGCGCCGCTTGCTTCTGGAGCACACGAAGCGTTTTCTGATCCCCATCAGCAAGCTTCGGCCTGTGGAAGAGGCGATTATTACCCGAGGCGGCATCAATACCAAGGAAGTTGATCCCAAAACCATGGAATCCAAGCTGGTACAGGGCTTGTATTTTGCCGGAGAGATCCTGGATTGCGATGCATATACCGGCGGTTTTAATCTTCAAATTGCCTGGGCAACTGCATATGTTGCAGCAATCAGCTGTTCTGAAGGGAAATAGATTGACAAACGAAGAAAAATCCAATATAATAGATAGGAATTTTGAATGGAGCAGAAAAATGACAGACAGATTATATTCTATCGCCATTGACGGACCTGCCGGGGCAGGGAAGAGTACCATCGCAAGGAAAGCCGCACAGAACTTAGGCTTTGTCTATGTAGATACCGGTGCCATCTATCGCACCCTTGCTTACGGAATCCATACCGCAGGAGTCAGTCCCGAATCTGAAGATTTACAGCAAGTACTCTCCCGCTTTGATGTACGCCCCTTCTGGTCCGAGGATGGGGTGCAGCATATGATCCTGAATGGCGAGGATGTTACTGCCTTGATTCGTCAGCCTCATATTTCCGACCTGACCTCCAAGCTCTCTGCCGTTGCTGCGGTTCGCGATTTCCTGCTGGAGACCCAGCGGAAGATCGCTTGTGAGCACAGCGTGATCATGGATGGCCGGGATATCGGTACGGTGGTCCTTCCAAATGCGGATGTGAAGATTTTCTTGTTTGCCTCCGCTCAGGTTAGGGCGAAGCGCAGATATTTGGAGCTTCAGCAAAAGGGGATCGACCAAACCTATGAGGATGTGCTCCGTGAGATGGAGGAGCGGGACTACCGTGACAGCCATCGTGCTGTAGCGCCTCTGGTGCCTGCAGAAGATGCTGTTATGATAGACACCTCAGACCTGGATTTGAATCAGAGTATTGAGACTGTAGTACAAACTATTCGAAAGAAGATCGGACTATGAAACGTTTCTCCACACGAACTTACCGTTTCCTGCGGGCGCTTATCCTCGGGGTATTTCGGATCATCCATCCACGGGTGATCCTTGAGGGAAAGGACAATATCCCCGAGGGCGCCTGCATTTTATGCAGCAACCATAGCGCATTTTCAGACCCCATTTGGCTGGTAGGCTATGCGAATCTACCTAAGATGCCCAGAGTTATGGCAAAACAGGAGCTTTCGAAAGTCCCTGTACTCAGCTGGTTCTGTAAAAAACTGGGCTGTATTTTTGTCAACCGGGACGGCAACGATCTGGTTGCCATCAAGACCGCAATGAAGATCTTACGGGATGGGGAAAAGCTGGTTGTTTTTCCGGAAGGTACCCGAGTACGAACAGAAAAGGACTCTGATCCCCATATTGGATCGGTACTCCTGGCCGGTCGGACACGCTGTCCCATCGTTCCGGCCTATGTCACCATGCATAAAAAGCTTTTTCGTCCTATCCATGTGATCATTGGCAGACCCTATTTCCCGGCCACCTCTCCGAAGCCTACACCGGAAGAGCTTGTGGACGGAACCCAGCATTTGATGAAGACCATTTACGGGTTAGGTGAGGGAATTTGAAGATTCAAATTGCAAAAACCGCCGGCTTTTGTTACGGCGTGAATCGTGCCGTTGATCTTGTGGATCAGGCCATCCGTGATCGGAAAAAGGCAGTCACCTTTGGCCCCATTGCCCACAATCGCCATCTGGTGCAGCATTTCGAGGAGCTGGGTGTTCTGGAATGCTCTGAGGTTGACCGGATCGACCCCGATGCCTGCGTGATCATTCGCTCTCACGGTGTACCCAGAGCCACCTATGAGGCCCTAAAGGCTCGCTGCGCAGAGGTAATCGATGCCACCTGCCCCTCTGTCAAGCGGATCCATAAGCTGGTAGCTGCGGCAGAAGAGCAAGGCAGACAGCCTGTAATCATCGGCACTCCCAGTCACCCGGAGGTTCTGGCTATTGCAGGCTGGTGCAATCATCCTCTGGTGTTTGCCGATGACATTGCATTGGAAAACTGGCTCAATGAAAGCCCTGAAAATAGCTTGAAACCCATTACTCTGGTCTCTCAGACTACAAGTACGCAATTTTTATGGGAATCTTGCAAGAAAATTGCAAAAAAAGTGTGTACAAATCTCGAAATATTTGATACAATATGCAAAGCGACTGAAAATCGACAGACCGAGGCCGCGGAGCTGGCATCCAAATGCGATGCCATGATCGTGGTGGGCGACCGCCATAGCTCTAATACCGGCCGCCTGGTACACATTTGTTCGCAGCACTGCAAGCAGGTCAAGCTTGTGGATCATGCCGGCGAATTATGCGCAGAGGATTATTCCGGCGCATCTGAAATTGGTATCACTGCAGGAGCTTCGACCCCTGCGTGGATTATAAAGGAGGTCAATAAGACTATGAGCGAAATTACCAATAACATTGATGTAGTTGAGGAGAGCTTTGAGGCAATGCTCGAAAACTCCATCAAGACTTTGAATACAGGAGATAAGGTACTTGGTACTGTTGTTGCAATCGGTTCCACTGAAGTCCAGGTCGATCTGGGCACCAAGCATGCCGGTTACATCCCGTATGACGAAGTCAGCGCAGACCCCACTGTAAAGCCTGAGGACGTTCTGCATGTCGGCGACGAGATCGAAGTCTTTGTCGTTCGTGTAAACGATCAGGAAGGCACCGTTCAGCTGAGCAAGAAGAAGCTGGAAGGCATGAAGATCTGGGACGACCTGGAAGCCGCTTGTGAGAACAAGACCGTTGTGGAAGGTGTCATCACCGAAGAGAACAAGGGCGGCGTTGTTGCCAACGTTAAGGGTGTTCGTGTGTTCATCCCCGCTTCCCAGACCGGTATTGCCAAGGGCGGCGATCTGGGCACCCTGAAGGGCCAGACCGTTCAGCTGAAGATCCGTGAGTTCAACCGTGCTCGCCGCAGAGTCCTCGGCTCCATCACTGACGTGACCAGAGAGAGCCGCCGTGCTGCCATCGAGAAGCTGTGGAGCGAGATCGAAGTTGGCAAGAAGTATACCGGCACTGTTAAGTCCATGACCAGCTATGGCGCATTCGTGGACATCGGCGGCGTGGACGGCATGGTTCACATCTCCGAGCTGAGCTGGGGCCGCATCAAGACTCCCGATGAGGTTGTCAAGGTTGGCGATACCATCGAAGTTTTCGTCATCAAGTTCGATGCCGAGAAGAAGAAGATCTCCCTGGGCTACAAGACCGCCGAGATGAACCCCTGGAATCAGTTCACCACGAAGTATGCTGTGGGCGATACCGCTACTGTCAAGGTCGTTAAGATCGTTGAGTTCGGTGCCTTCGCAGAGATCCTGCCCGGCGTCGATGGCCTGATCCACATCTCCCAGCTGGCTGACCATCGTGTTGAGAAGGTCGCTGATGCTGTGAGCGAGGGCCAGGAAGTGGAAGCCAAGATCATCGAGGTCGATGCTGACCGCAAGCGCATCTCCCTGTCCATCCGTGCTCTGCTGGAGCCCGCTGCTCCCGCTGCGGAAGAGGCCGAGGAAGCTGCTGAGTAAGTAATCACAACAGGGCGTGTCTACGGACACGCCCTTGTTCTATTTGAGGAGGGATTCTTTTGAAGCGAATCCTTTTGTCACTGCTGCTGATCCTTGCGCTTCTGCTGCCCTTTTGTCCGAGCGGTTTGGCATCGGATCCGTATTGCATCACCGTTTACCTGGACGGAAGCAATGAATTTTGCGGCGATGGTAGCAGCCCCGAACAGGCTGTCAATTCCCTTGCGGCAGCATATGAGTGTCTATCTGCAAATCAGGAGTTCTTCAATTCCTCTCAAGCGAGTGGCTTGCTGATTCTCTGCGGAGACCTTGTGCAGAATGAATCTTTTTTGCCGGAGGACTTTCATAAAGGGAAACTGACGATCTCTTCCGAGTCGGATTCGGTTCTTCACTTGGGAGAGCCCGGTGGAGGGAATCGGCTGAATATACAGTTTCCGGGCCCTACCTGCCTGAAGGATCTTACCATTAACTTGCTTTCCGCTACGCAAAAAGATCCGGTTACAATCTATGCAGGAACGGACTTCACTGCAGAGGAGAGCTTTGTTCTCACCCGGAGGGGAAGGGTCGTTACCGCTAACGATACGGATTGCTATTTCAATCTTCGTGGTGGCTATCGCATTGCTCCTGCCGTGGTGGATGATATCTCTCTTCGGCTTTACGGCGGCGCTTATCGTAGTATTACAGCAGGCAGCGACCGCCACGACACAGGGGATGTGGAACTAATCCTGGATCATAAAGCTTCCGTTTCCGTATTTCTGGAATGTGGCGCAGTACAAAGCCGGAGCATCGGCGATGTTCATCTTACTCTGGGGAAGGATCAGCAGGTTGATACACTTTATCTGTATTCCCATTTAAAGCAGGATTCCGATGCTGTTATGGGAAGCTTGACCATGGATATCTACGGCAATGTTTCTTCTTTACAGCCTCAGCGCAATCATTCCTCCGGAAAAGCCCGTGCCGTCAGAAACGGAGACCTTACCATGAATATTCATCCCGGCGGTACCATATCGGCTTTGGGAACAGATTATTCTTTGAAAACGGAGCAATGCGTAATTGCAGGGGATGCTGTACTGAACGTTTTCTCCTATGATGGTAAGAGCCTTTACGGCCTGTCGCATTATGATCGGGTTACGCTGCTTGGAAAAGATACTGCGCTTCCCACCGATCCGAAAGAGGGTGTCTCAGTTTGCGGATACGAGGGTGATCTTGGTCTGGAGCTTGGCGGAATTGCAGCTGTGCAGATTCTTGGATCTTCTGATGTTTCGTATCTATATGAGTTTCCGTCAGATCTCCCCGTTTTTGTGGAAGAGGGAAGTGTGCTTCGCTTGTCAAGAGAAAGGAATATGCATCTCCCAACTTTTGCAAGCGGAAACGTTGTTTTCCTGGATCCTTCCTCTGATCCCGTCTCACCTGTTTTATGGATAGATTTTGAGGAAGAGATCATTGACCGTTCCGGCTTTGCTAATCAGGGTGTGATCTCGGGGCTTGCAGACTATGTTGAGGGATATGATGGCGGCACTGCTCTGGCGATTCATAATTCCTTCGGAGAAAAGGCCCAAAACTATCTCAGCATCCGGGATCTGAAAGGTGTCGATCTCTCAGGGGATAATTACACGATACTCTTCCAGTACCGGGCAGACTGCGGTGGGATGGATCAGTGGACCGGCAGCGGTAAGGAAGTAGACCCGAATATTGGTCTGAACTTTCAGCAGCTTCGTGCAGGCGGAACGCTTCTCTCAGCAGGCCGGTTCACCCTTGCGCATCTGCCTCAGAATGCCTATCTTACTGCTGCGCTCGGTGATATGTCCGTAGGAGGAATGTATCAGCTGCAGGATGGCCGCTGGCATATGATTGCGGTTACAATAAATCAAAGAGATAACTGCCGTATCTATGTGGATGATATCCCGGTGGCCACATTGGAGATAACAGAGCATAGCTCGTATTCAAATGATCTTGCAATCGGTGCGGATCTCTTTGGTTCCTATGGCTTGGGAAAGGGCCGGATTGATGATTTGAAGGTTTATCCCTGCGCCCTTACTCCGCTTCAAATTGCCGAAGAGTGTCTATTTCGTCAAAGCCGGACATTGCTCCACGAGATCCGCCGCTACGGAGAGACATTTGAGATCAACTTCAGCGAGGAGCTAAGCTCAGGCATGGAGGAGCTTGCCTCACTCCTGACCGAATCATCCTCAGCAGAATATCGTTACGAAAGGTATCAAGAGCTGCGCACGTTGTTCCATACGGAGCTGGAGAGAGAAAACGAAGCCTACGATATGGGCCTTGCCCTGATCAGCGATGTTCATATTGGCAAAGTCGGAGATGCCCATGCACAAGCCTTCGGCCGGGTATTCGCTGATTTTGCGAATATCCCGAACCTAAAGGGCGTGGTGATCCCGGGGGATTTTGCAGATAATTCCACAAGCACAGCAGTAGAAGCCGCCTTTGATTCCCTTGATCTTCTGATGGGGGATCAGACTTCCTTACAGGTATTTGCCGCTTACGGAAATCATGAAGTGCGCTATATCTCAGAGCAGGAGTGTTTTAACACCGGTGCAGTACAGTTTTGGGAAGAGTTGCAATCCTATTTTCATACAAGTGTCGATGTGAGGCTGGATTCTGTCTGCAATTACAGCTATGCCATGACCTATAACGGCTATCACTTTTTGATCCTGAACACGGATAATCCGGGACAGCACGGAAATGCCGCAACCTCCGATGATCCCAACGCAGACCCCATCCGCAGAGGAATGTATCTGGAGAGATCGACTCTTCAATGGATCGAGAAGCTGCTGACTTATTATGATTTAGATGAGTACCCTGTCTTCGTGATCGGACATTTTCCCTTCGCCGATTCTGTCCCTTTCTCCGGCTATAGCACAGACCCCTTGAAGGACAACAGCATCGGAGATCAAGGCCCGGAGCTTGCAAATATCCTTGGAAGACATGATAAACTGGTCTACATCTGCGGCCATCTTCATTCCGGCCTTGGCATCAGCGGCCCGGTCACGATTCAGGCAGAAAACGGCGGAAGCTTTTCTCAGATTAACCTGCCGTCTCTGAAAGCAAGCCCCAGAGGCTATATGGGAAGCACCGCAAGCTGGTATCTCTTTGCTGCAAAGGACAAGATCCTGCTTCGGGCAAGGGACTTTCTTCGAGGGGAATGGTTGACGGAGTATGACGCCATACTTTATCCCATCAGTGCAGATGAATGCAGCGGAGACGATACCTGCCCCTCCGGCAGCTTTTCTGATGTGGCGGAGCAAAGCTGGTATCATCATCAATTGGATGCGGCAATTCAGATGGGCTGGATTAAGGGTATGAGTCATTCTACCTTTGAACCGGATATTTCAATCGACCGCGCCATGCTGGTAACTGTGCTTTACCGTGCAGCAGGGGAGCCGAAATACACTTCTACTTCTCCCTTCCTTGACGTTTCGCCCAATGAATATTACTATCACGCAGTTTGCTGGGCAGCAGAAAAGGGGATCGTCAAAGGCATTTCGGAGACTCAGTTTGCTCCAAATCAGCCGGCCTCCCGTGAGATGATCGCCGTGATTCTGCATCGAATGGCAAATCTTCCGAAATCAGATACCCTTCCTCCTTTTACGGATGCAGAGCAGATCTCTTTCTACGCAAGGGAGGCGCTTGCCTGGGCCGCAAAAGAGAAAATCTTCACCGGCTATCCCGATGGGTCTCTTCGCCCCGGAGCGCCGATGTCCCGGGCAGAATTGGTTGCCGTTCTGGTCAGGAGCTTATATCTGTTCCTATCATAGTTATGAATTTTTTTAAAATTTGCAATTATCCGTTGGAATTTGATCAAACTTATGATATGATGGCATTAGCTTTATAAAGGAGTGACTTAGTATGTCTTTAAGAGATCAATGGAAACAGACTGGTACCGGCTTGGGTCATGCGTTCCGTGACTTAGGTAAAACCCTGGTAAAATCCGCTACCAATGTTGCAAGGAAAGCGGAAAGCTGGGCAGATTCTGAGGACAAGGCTCCTGCAGATGCACCCATCGAGGCAGAGGTCGTCCAGGAAGAAAAAACCGAATAACAAAAAGCTGCTGCATCTCACACTACGAGATGCAGCAGCTTTTTTAGATTGATTTCTTATATTCCAGATACTCGTCATAGGTTCCCAGACGATCCGTGATCGTTCCGTCCGGACGGAACTCAATGATACGATTGGCAACGGATTGGAGCAGCTCGTGATCATGGCTGGCAAAGAGAATGTTTCCGGGGAAGGCGATCATGCCTTTTTTACCCCCCTGGATCGACTCCATATCCAGGTGGTTCGTAGGCTGATCCAGCAGGATCACATTTGCGCCGGAGAGCATCATTTTCGAGAGCATACAGCGCACTTTTTCGCCACCGGAGAGGACATTGACGGGCTTAAAGACGTCTTCTCCGGAGAAGAGCATCCGGCCAAGGAAGCCTCTGAGATATACATCATCCTTCTTCGCAGAGAACTGCCTCAGCCAATCCACCAGGGAGTCGCTGCAGCCCTCAAAATACTCGGTATTATCCTTGGGGAAGTAGCTCTGGGAAGTAGAAACGCCCCATTTGATCGTGCCCTCATCGGGCTCAAGCTCGCCCATCAGGATCTTAAACATGGTGGTCTGGGCAAGTTCGTTTTCACCTACAAAAGCGATCTTGTCATTCTTGCCGACAATGAAGGAGACCTTGTCCAGCAGCTTCACACCGTCCACGGTTTTGGAGACATCTGTGACAAAGAGGATATCCTTACCAACTTCCCGCTCACGGGTAAAACCAACGAAGGGATATCGCCTGGAGGAAGCAGGCATCTCCTCAATGCTCAGCTTGTCCAGCAGTCTGCGGCGGGCGGTAGCCTGCTTGCTCTTCGCTTTATTGGCAGAGAAACGGGAAATAAATGCCTGGAGCTCGGCGATCTTTTCTTCATTACGCTTGTTTTTGTTCCGGATCAGGGTCTGCACCAGCTGGCTGGACTCGTACCAGAAATCATAGTTACCCACATACATCTTGATCTTTCCGTAGTCAATGTCCACAATGTGGGTGCAGACGGTATTGAGGAAGTGCCGGTCATGGCTAACCACGATAACCGTGCCCTTATCCTCATAATCCAGCAGGAAGTTTTCCAGCCAGTTGATGGATTCGATGTCCAGGTTATTGGTAGGCTCGTCCAGAAGGATAATGTCGGGATCTCCAAAGAGAGCCTGGGCTAACAGCACCTTCACCTTAAGTCTGCCATCGGTGTCAGCCATCTGATCATAGTGCAGTTCAACGGGGATCCCCAGGCCCTGCAGCAGCCTGCTGGCATCCGATTCAGCCTCCCAGCCATTCAGCTCTGCAAACTCGATCTCCAGATCAGATGCCCGCATCCCATCCTCGTCAGAAAAATCCGGCTTGGCATAGAGCGCATCTTTTTCCTTCATAATATCATACAGCCGTCGATTGCCCATGATAACGGTATCCAGAATCGAATACTCGTCATAAGCAAACTGATCCTGCTTCAGCACAGACATCCGCAAGCCGGGCTTAATGGAGATCTCTCCCTTGGTGGATTCCAGCTCTCCGGAGAGCAACCGCAGGAAGGTGGATTTTCCCGCACCGTTGGCTCCGATCACGCCATAGCAATTGCCTGCACTAAACTGCAGATCGACATGCTGAAATAAAAATTGTCCACCAAATTGTAATGCAAGATCGTTGATTGTTATCATTCTGCTTTCACCTCATATACAGTTTATCATACTATTTCAAGAAAAGAAAGAAGTTTCATTCACACAGCAGAGTAAAGCTGTTTTTGCGGAAGCGAATGAGTCCCTCTTCCTGCATTTTGCTTAGTTCATGAGATAATGCGCTGCGGTTAACACATAGAAACGAAGCAAGATCATCTCGTGAGAATGGGATCTCAAAGCTGCGAACCTGACGTTTTGCGGCCTGCATTTGCAAATAGGTCAGAACTCGCTCCCGCAGCCCTTTTTGCGATAAAATGGCCAGGCGGTACTCCTTTTGTATGTTAGAATTGGCAATTAACCGCAGTAGTCGCAGCTGAAGCTCCTGACGAAAGGCTTCGGATAAGTGCCCGGGAGTAAAGGGAAGATACCAGGGAAATGTTAGAAGCTCCAGATCAGTTGCTGCAACAGCGTGATAGGGAGAAATTCTGGATTTTGTGCAGACCAAATCGACGCCGAATAAATCCCATTCCTCCAGAACATCCAGGATGCTGCAATTTCCGTCTGCGAAAAGATGCTGCGTATGGATCTTGCCTTTCAAAATGATTGCAAAATATTCCTGAACCTGCTGTGGGAGCAGCAAATACGTTCCCTTCGAGTATTTTTTGATCCGTCCTTTGGTTAGCAGTTCCTGCTCCAGGATTCTTTGATCCACACCCCGAAAAAAACTGCTGTTGGCCACAAGCTTTTGTGAAAAGTCCATTTTTACATCCCTCCGAACAAATTATATCAGAAAACTGTTGTTATAACAACATACAATAGAGAGAAATTTCCATATACTTAATGTATCAGCTGATGAATTATGGCAGGAGGTATTTTATGAAAAAGTTCTTATCCCTTTTTCTTCTGACTACCATGCTCTTCTGCTTCTTTGCCGGCTGCACAAAGGAGGAGGAAAAGACGGAGATCATTGTCTTTGCGGCTGCTTCTATGACGGAAACGCTGACCGAACTTGGAAGCCGTTATATGGCGGATCATCCTGAGATTTCTATCGTTTTTAACTTTGACTCCTCCGGAACTCTGAAAACGCAAATCCAATCCGGCGCTGCCTGCGACATCTTCATTTCGGCCGGTCAAAAGCAGATGAACCAGCTGGATATCACCGCGAATCGAGATGTGAATACAGAGGAGTTGGATTTTATCCTCACAGGAAGCCGCTTTGATATTCTGGAAAATAAGGTAGCCCTTGCGGTGCCGGAAGGAAATCCCGCCGGAATAGAGTCCTATGACGACCTTTATCAGGCGCTTTCGGCTGGAAGGGTTTTGCTTGCAATGGGGAATTCCGATGTCCCGGTGGGACAGTACACCCAGAAAATATTTGCATACTATGGTCTTTCGGAAGAAGCTCTTGCAGAAAAGGGCTGCTTAACCTACGGCAGTAATGTAAAAGAGGTTACGACACAGGTAAAAGAAGCTGCTGTTTCCTGCGGTATCCTTTACTCTACCGATGCTTTTTCAGCTGGAATAACTGTAGTAGATACTGCAACTGCGGAAATGTGTGGCCAGGTGATTTATCCTGCTGCAATCCTGAATACAACGCAGCAGCGGGATGCAGCAGAGGAGTTTTTGGACTTCCTGAAGTCCGATCCTGCAGATGCGGTATTTTCGGCGGTGGGATTTACTCCGATCGCATGATCACGATAAACAGAGCCTCAGGTGAGCGGAATGATCCTCTCACCTGTTTCTCCATGCTAAAGAAGGTGCTTTTATGGACTGGTTTCCTCTGCTTAACTCCTTGCGAATTTCAGCAATCAGCTCAATCATCGTCTTTTTTTCGGGTATTTTTGCGGCGTACTATATTGCGAAAACACCTCGTTGGCTCAAAGGAATTCTGGATGTGATCTTCACCTTGCCCTTAGTCCTGCCGCCGACGGTTGTGGGATATCTGCTCCTATGTGTCCTGGGGCCCAAGCGTGTGATCGGAGAGTGGTTCCTGAATGTGTTTCAAACCCGTCTGACCATGGTTTGGTGGGCAGGAATTTTTGCCACGGTGGTGGTCACGTTTCCTCTGATGTATCGCACAGCACGGGGCGCTTTCGAATCCTTTGATGAGACATTGGCTTATTCAGCTCAAACATTGGGGCTTTCCAATACATATATCTTTTGGAGAATCCGCATGCCCTACTGCCGTCAGGGTATCCTGGCGGGGACAGTGCTTGCCTTTGCCAGAGCCCTGGGGGAGTATGGCGCCACCAGCATGCTCTGCGGCTATACCCCCGGCAGAACCGCAACCATATCCACAACGGTTTATCAGCTTTGGCGGACGGATCACGAGGCCCTTGCCCTTCGTTGGGTCCTGGTGAATCTGGCGATCTCCTTTGTAGTCCTTTTGGCTGTGAATTTCCTGGAGCGAAAGAATAAAGCGAGGAGGACTGCCTGATGTCTGTCTATGTGGATATTGAAAAGAGACTGGGCAACTTTCTCCTGAAGGTAACGCTTCAGGGGGAAGAGGAGACCATTGCCTTATTGGGCGCATCCGGCTGCGGAAAAACCATGACCCTGAAATGCATTGCCGGGATTGAAAAGCCGGATCGTGGCAAAATCCTTGTGGATGGTGTGACCCTTTTTGATTCTGAGAAAGGGATCAACCTGTCTCCTCAGGAGCGGCGAGCAGGATACCTGTTTCAAAATTATGCTTTGTTTCCCAATATGACCGTTCTGCAGAATCTTGCTTCAGCCGCAAAGCGAGAGAAAAATAAGTTGCGCCGCAAGGATCGAATCGAGAAAACCATAGAAGCCTTCGGTTTGGAGGATTTCCTGCATCGCCTGCCGTACACTCTGTCCGGTGGACAGCAGCAGCGGGTGGCTCTGGCAAGAATTCTGATCTCTCAGCCGGATATTCTCCTTTTGGATGAGCCTTTCTCTGCGCTGGACAGCCACCTGCGGCTGGCCATGGAGCAGCAGGTGCGGAATGTGATCCGCCAATTCGGAAAGACCGTAATTCTCGTATCACATAATCGAGATGAAGTTTACCGTATGAGTGATCGGGTCGCAATTCTGGAAGACGGATCCATCGCAGAATATGGCGACAAAGATCGCATTTATCAAGAGCCGAAGAGTCTTGCCGGTGCCAAAATGCTGGGCTTTGAAAACCTGATCCCCGTAGAGATGGCAAGAACCTTGGGTTTTCGGAAGAGCGTGCCGCCTGAGATCTGTGCATTGGGTTTTCGGGCAAAAGATCTTGTTTCCGATGATGCAGGCACAGAATGCTGCGTAAAGGATCGCAGCGATAGTCCGGAGTCTACAGCGCTGCTTCTGCAGCCTTTGGCACTCAATTACGCAAATACCTTAGTGTGGAAATTACCCCGAACCTGTTCTTATCAGGTCGGAGATCATGTGAAGATCCGGATTCCCGAAGATTGTCTGCTTCCGCTTCAGGATGGATCAGAAAGAGGTTTACTATGAAGAAAATCAAAGTGGAAGATGCCATCGGCATGGAGCTCTGCCATGATATTACCCAGATGAAGGATGGCTTTAAAGGAGCGATTTTTACCCGAGGTCATGTGATCCGGGAGGAGGACATTCCGGTTCTCTTAGATGTAGGCAAGCGTACGGTTTTCGTGTGGGAGGAAAACGCAGGCGAGATCCATGAAGAAGATGCCGCCCTGCGGATGGCCGCCATGGCTCCCGTTGATCACGTCAGCAAGAAGGGCCCCTCTGAGGGAAAGATCCTGTACTTTGCCGAGGAAGAAGGCTTGTGGCGGGTGGACACAGAGCTTCTGCGCCGGATCAATTCCATCGGTGATCTGACCATCTGCGCCCTTCCGGATCATTACCCCGTAAAAAAGGGGGCTCGTCTGGCCTCCATGCGGATCGTACCGCTGGTGACCCAGGAGACACAGATCCTCCAGGCTGAGCAGCTTTGCTTTGGAAAAAAGCTCTTTGATCTGAAGCCTTACCTGCATAAGAAGGTTGGTGTGATCATCACCGGCTCCGAAGTCTACAGCGGACGGATCCAGGATAAGTTTGAGCCGGTGGTACGGGCAAAAATGGCGCAGTATCCCTCTGAAATCGTCGGGATCACCATCTGTGACGATGATCTGGAGATGATCACCGCCGCAGCCAGGAAGCATCTGGATCATGGCGCAGAGTTCCTGATCTTTACAGGCGGAATGTCTGTAGATCCCGATGATCTGACTCCGACCGCCATTCGTATGCTAGGCGCTGATATTGTGACCCACGGTGTACCGTCTCAGCCCGGCAATATGACATTGGTTGCTTACCTGGACGATATTCCCATTCTGGGCGTTCCCGGCGCAGCCATTAGCCTTCCTACGACGATTTTTGATGTGCTTCTGCCCCAGATTTTCGCCGGCGAGAAACTGACACGGGCGGAACTGATCAACCTTGCCAATGGGGGACTTTGCCAGATGTGTAAAAGCTGCCATTGGCCCAACTGCAGCTTTGGACGGTATTAAGTATGAAAGATCGATTTGGACGAGAAATTGAATATCTCCGTCTCTCAGTTACAGAGCGCTGTAATCTGCGCTGCCGCTACTGCATGCCGGAAGAGGGCATCTGCAAAAAGCGGCATGAGGATATGCTTACGGAAGACGAGATGATCCTTGCGGTCCAGGCAGCTGCTTCCCTGGGGATACGAAAGGTACGCATCACAGGCGGAGAGCCTTTGGTCAAGAAAAACATTCTCTCCATTTGCCAGCGGATCGCCGATATCTCCGGTATTGAAGAGCTCTGCCTTACCACCAACGGATTGCTTTTACCTCAGTATGCTGCAGCCTTAAAAGCAGCGGGGGTCAAACGGATCAATCTAAGCCTGGATACTCTCCGTCCGGAGCGCTATGCCCATATCACCCGGTGCGGTGAATTGCATCAGGCTTTGGATGGCTTGGCGGCCGCTCTGTCTGCCGGATTTGAAAAGGTGAAGGTCAATACCGTTTTAGTGGGCGGTTTTAATCAGGATGAGGTGGAGGCCTTGGCTTCCTTGTCGGTGCAATATCCGGTGGATGTCCGCTTTATTGAGCTGATGCCGATGCAAAAACAGGATGAGTTCGGCGCAGATGCTTTTCTTCCGGTCAGCTATGTGACCCAGGTTCTTCCGCAGCTTCAGAAGCTGCCCTTTGACGGCAAGGATGTGCTGCTTTATCGTCTGCCGGGCGGGCAGGGGAATGTGGGCCTGATCTCGCCCCTAAGCCAGCATTTTTGTGGGAAATGTGACCGTCTTCGCCTTACTGCGGATGGACACTTAAAGCCCTGCCTGCACTCCTCTCAGGAGATCTCCATAAAGGGCTTAACCTTTGAGGGAATGCGGGAACGGTTCCTTGAGGCGATCGAGGCAAAACCGGCCTGCCACGGTGTGCTATCCGCTACCCATAGAAGCGAAGCAGGCAGAAATATGAATCGAATCGGAGGTTGACCATGGCTGACTTTACACATTTTAACGAGGAAGGCAGAGCCAAAATGGTAGACGTGACAGATAAAGAGGCCACCCAGCGCGATGCCGTAGCGGCCGGTCGGATCCTACTCTCCAGGGAGACCTTCCACCTTATCCGCAGCGGCGGCATCAAGAAGGGTGATGTATTGACTGTAGCGCAGATCGCCGGAATTATGGGAGCAAAGCAGACCAGCAGCCTGATCCCCATGTGCCATCCCCTGATGCTCAATGGAGTAGATCTCTCTCTGCGCTTGGATGAAGTACGCTGCTGTGTAGAGATCGAGGCCCGGGTGCGTTGCTCCGGTCACACCGGGGTTGAGATGGAGGCACTGACCGCTGTTTCTGTGGCAGCCTTGACCATCTATGATATGTGCAAGGCAGTACAGAAAGATATGGTGATCGATCAGATCCGTCTTCTGAGAAAGACCGGAGGCATTCATGGAGACTATGAAAGGAAGGAGAACGACTATGGCCTATACAGCAGCTGTGATCACAGTAAGTGATAAATGCTCCGTTGGTGAGCGTGTGGATACCAGCGGCCCAAATCTTTGCCGTATTCTCCGGGAGGATGGCTGGGAGGTGGCTTACTCTGCGATTGTGCCGGATGACAGTCCCCAGATTATAAAGCAGCTTCGTTACTGCGCTGAGCATATGGCCTCTGCCTTGATTTTGACCACGGGCGGAACCGGCTTTTCTCCCAGGGATATTACGCCTGAGGCAACGCTGCAGGTCATTCAGCGCCAAACTCCCGGGATCAGCGAGGCCATGCGTGCGGAGAGTATGCGGATCACGCCGAAGGGCTGCCTCAGCAGGGGTGTCTCCGGAATCTACCTGCAGAGCCTGATTATCAATCTGCCCGGCAGCAAGAAGGCATCGGAAGAGAATCTGCTGGTGGTGCTGCCTGCCTTAAAGCACGGTGTGGATATGCTCTGTAGCGGTGGATCGGCGAATTGTGGAGGTTAAGATGAAGCAGCAGAGTCCTTCTATGGATCAGTGGATCCGGGAAGCAAAGAAACAGCCAAATGCCCAGAAGATCGGGATGTATCTCTTTCATAACGGTGTTGTCCGTGCCACACCGAAAGCAGAGGTTCGTGAAAAGCAAATCGGGTTGCCGCCGGTTCGGAAAATGCTGTTTTCCTATGATCCGGATCGAGTCGCTGAAGCTGTTGAAAGCACCTACGCCTTAGAGGGGATTTACTATGTCCGTGCCTGGCTGAACTCCGGCCTTTTGGAGCCGGGGGAGGACATTATGTATGTCCTCATCGGTGGGGATATCCGCCCTCATGTTACAGCAGCTCTGGATTATCTTGTAGGCAAGCTGAAGTCTCAATGCGTAACAGAAGAGGAAATTTCGGAGTAATTATGAATTCTTTGTAAAGTCTCTTGCATTTTTAAGAAATTGCGCTATAATAGCTTTAGCACTCAAGCGCTTCGAGTGCTAATATTAGCAAAGGAAGACGAGTAAATACATGGAAAAGCTGCAGTTTAAAGCAGAAAGCAAGCGTTTGCTTGACCTGATGATCAATTCTATTTATACCCATAAGGAGATCTTTCTCCGTGAACTGATCTCCAATGCTTCAGATGCCATCGACAAGCTGGCATATCTTGCCCTTACCGATGACTCTGTCGGTATGAGTCGCGACGATTTCGAGATCCTTCTGGAGGTTGACCGGGAAAGCCGTACGCTGACCGTTTCAGATAACGGCATCGGCATGAGCAAGGCCGAGATGGAAGAGAATCTGGGCACCATTGCCCATAGCGGCTCTTTGAAGTTCAAAACCGAGATGGAGAAGACGGATGACATCGATATCATTGGTCAGTTCGGTGTTGGCTTCTACTCTGCCTTTATGGTTGCGGAAGCTGTTACCGTTCTCTCCAGGAAGTTCGGCGAGGATACCGCATGGAAATGGGAATCCTCCGGTGCTGACGGCTATACCATCACTTCTTGCGAAAAAGAAACAGCCGGCACGCAGATCATCATGAAGCTGAAGGAAGACACCGAGGCCGAGAACTTTTCCGACTTCCTCTCTGAGTACCGGCTGCGCTCTTTGGTAAAGAAATATTCTGATTATATTCGTTATCCGGTTAAGATGGAAGTAGAGGAGCGCCGCCCCCTGGATCCCGATGCGGAAGAACCCGAATACGAAACGGTCAAAACACTTCAGACCCTGAATTCCATGGTTCCTCTTTGGCAAAAGAATAAGAAGGACGTCAGTAAAGAGGAGTATGAGAGCTTCTACCGTGAGAAGTTTTATGACTATGAGGCACCTGCGGGGATCGTCCATATCAGCGTAGAAGGCAGTGTGACCTACAAGGCTCTTTTGTATATTCCCTCAAAAGCTCCTTACGATTTCTATACCAAGGATTACAAATCCGGTCTGCAGCTCTATTCCTCCGGCGTTATGATCATGGATCACTGCGAGGATCTGCTTCCGGAGCATTTCCGCTTTGTCCGTGGCGTGGTCGACACGCAGGATCTGAGCCTGAATATCAGCCGTGAGATGCTGCAGCATACCCGTGAGCTGAAGACCATCTCTTCCAATTTGGAGAAGAAGATCAAGGCAGAGCTTCTCCGTATTCAGGAAAATGACCGTGAGACCTATGAAAAATTCTATGCCGCATTTGGCAGACAGCTGAAGTATGGCTTGGTCTCTGACTACGGTATGCACAAAGAACTGCTGCAGGATCTGGTTCTGTTCCATTCGGCGAAAGAGAACAAGCTGATCTCGCTGAAGGAATACTGCGCCAATAAGCCGGAGTCTCAGAAGCATCTTTATTATGTGACCGGCGGTACTGCAGAGCAGCTTTCCAGACTTCCGCAGACCAAGCTCCTTTCCGATCGGGGCTTTGACGTACTGCTTCTGACAGAGCAGGTTGATGAGTTTATCCCCCAGACCCTGCGTAACTACGAAGAAAAGAGCTTCAAGAATATTCTCACCGATGACCTCGAGCTGGCAACCGATGCAGAGAAAAAGCAGGCCGAGGAGAAGGCTGAAGAGCTGAAGGAAGTCCTTCAATTTATGAAGGATGCTCTCGGAGAAAAGGTCGTGGATGTTCGCCTGTCTGCTGATCTTGGTGATTGCGCCGTGGCAATGATCCCCGATGGCGGCATGAGCTTCGAAATGGAGAAATACTTCCGTAGCATCAACCCCGAATCCGACTATCGGGCCGGCCGGATCCTGCAGATCAATGCCGATCATAAAGCAGTACTGCAAATCAAGGATCTGATCTCTGAAGATCCCGGTAGGGCAGGGAAGCTGACGGAATTGCTGTATTGCCAGGGCTTGCTCATGGCTAACCTTAGCATTGAAGACCCCTCTGCTTATACGGCACTTGTTTTGGAACTGATATAAGTATCACAGCGATCCACTTTTTCGGTGGATCGCTGACTTTTCACCTTTAAAATTAGCAAAATGCACAAAATTTATGGAAAAAATCAGGAAATCTACCATCTTGTATCTTCATGGACTATTGTGTATAATTTACTATGTCTATTTGCGTCAACAAATAATAATAGGAGGACATGATAGCGTATGATGTATCTACTGAAACGTTTCCACACATCCGGTGTGGGAAAGCGTCTCCTGAGCCTGTGCCTGGCCCTGGCCATGGTGCTGGCCTTTGTGCCTGCGGTAAGCCATAGTGCTGATGCTGCCACAGCAGGGGACACTCTGTACCTGAAGCCCAATGGCAACTGGCTTCAAGCCAACGCCCGTTTTGCTGCCTATTTCTTTGGCACGGCGGGAATTCTGTGGGTCGACATGAAGGATAGTGATTCCGATGGTTACTATGAAGTGACGATCCCTGATGGGGACTATGCCAATGTGATTTTCTGCCGCATGAACCCCACTTCGGCCGTTAACTCCTGGGATACCAAGTGGAATCAGACTGCAGACCTTGTTGTTCCCACCAGCGGCTCCAATAACTGCTACACCGTAATGGAAAACACCTGGGATAAGGGCGGCGGTGCCTGGTCCGCTTATACCCCCGCAGGCGGCGGCAATACCGGTGGAGACGACAGCGGCGAGACCGTTACCCCTCCCGCAGCCGGTACGACCATTTACTTCGTCCCCGGCAGCCAGTGGGGCAGCGATGCTGCTCGCTATGCGGCCTACTTCTTCATTGATGATGAGACCTATGCCTGGGCCGATCTGGTCGATTCCGATGAAGATGGCTATTTTGAGACAACCATTCCCGAGGGCAACTTTACCAAGGTGATCTTCGTCCGTATGGACGGCACCTCTACGGAGAATGTCTGGGAGAACAAGTTCAATCAGTCTCTGGATCAGACCCTGAACGTTGCTTACAACTGCTTCACCATGGACGATGCCACCCAGTGGGATTGGGCTGGTGCTGAGGGCACCTGGAGTAACTACACGCCCTCCGTCAGTGGCACAGATGAGCCGGATGATCCTGTGGTCAGCGATTATGCCTACATCATCGCAGGTAACAACAGCTTCGTCTTCGGCACCGCATGGGATGTAAGCAATACTGCAAATGCCATGGTACTCAATACTGCCACCGGTATCTATGAGAAGACCTATGAGAGCGTACCGGTTTGCAATCTGCTCTTTAAGGTTACGGATGGCTCCTGGAGCAACTGCTGGGGCGATTATTCCAGCGGCGATCCCGATGGAAACTACGTTCTGACCGTTACCGAAATCAGTGACGTCACCATCTATTTCAATCCCAGCACCTACACCATTACCACTTCTGTTGTACCTACCGGCGAGGAAGCTGTTCCCGTTACTTATGCCACGGTGCATTACCGCAATACCGGCGCCTGGAGCACCGTCAATGGCTATGCCTGGAACTTTGCTACCAACGAAGTCTATAATGGCGCATGGCCCGGCGAGGAGCTGACCGAGACCGAAGGTCATCCCAACTGGTACACCCTTTCCGTTTCTGATATTAATGCGGAGAGCGGCGTGGGCTTCATCTTTAATGACGGTACCAGCCAGACCGGCGATATTACGGTTATTAAGTCCGGCGAGTATTGGTACGATGGCGGCCTGACCAACACCGCTCCTGCCACCTGGGAAGACGGCAGCGTAGAGTTGTCTGACTATACCGTCAAGCTCCATTTCGCAAACCTGCATAACTGGGGCAGCGTATACCTCTATACCTGGGGCGCTTATTCCAATGGCGGCTGGCCCGGTGTTCTTGCCGGCCAGGATGAAGATGGTTTCTACTCCGTTGAGATGAGCTATCAGGCCATTGCAGGGCAGGGCTTGAATTTCATTTTCTCCGGCAGCAGTCAGACGGTTGACCTTGCTCTGAAGGCAAGCGATTTTGTCGACGGTGTCGCCGAGAAGTGGGTCGTTCCCACCACCACCGACTTAGAAGGCAAGTATTATGCCGATATCGTCTCCTCTCCCGAAGCAATTGCCATCAGTCCCATTGTCAAGGATCGCACGGTTACCTTTAAGTATAAGGGCAGCACCTCCGATACCGTGACCCTCTATGGCTCTATGAACAACTGGGAAGAGGGCTATACCATGACCCCCAATTCCTATGGTGTATTCAGCGTTACCCTGGAGGATCTAGACTACGGCATCTACGAATATAAGTTTGTCGTAAACGAGGAATGGATCACCGACCCCTGCAACACCTGGATCTCCAATGATAACAGCGCATTCCTCATCAGCGATCCCTCCCTGGATGACAACACCGTTACCCTTAATATTCATTACAACAGAGCGGACGGCAATTATGACAACTGGAATGTCCATGCCTGGTCCCTGAATTTTGCTGAGCAGTTTGACTTTAATAGTGCGCATACGACTACTATTGAAGTAGAAGGCCGTGCCACTAACTATATCAGCTTCATTATCCGCAAGAGCGTAGGCTCCAATAAGTGGGTCTCCCAGCTGGCAACCCAGAGTGTTGACCTTTCCAATATCGTCTCCGGCACCATTGATATGTACGTTACGGTGAATTCCGATGGTTCTCTTTCTGTCTATCAGACCAAGTCTGAGGATCTGGTTACCTGGAACAAGGTATCTCAGGTAAACTTTGACTATGATAATAACACTGTCACCGTTACTACTACCAAGTCTGTCAGCGATCCCGAGACCGCATTCTCCTTCTGGTATACCGATCCCGCTACCGGCAAAGCTGTCGAAGTGAATATTTCCGATGGAATGACTTCTTTGGGTAACAGCTATACCTTTACCCTTGCGCAGCCTATGGATCTGGTCACTCTCTACCGTTATTCTGTCCGCTTTAACGAACAGGTGAAGTTTACAGATTACGATTATGCAATCGGAATTGTTGGCGTGTATGCTTCCGATAAGTTCGCAGAAGAGTATACCTATACCGGCGGTGACCTGGGCGCTACCTATACTACCAACAGCACCACTTTCAAAGTTTGGGCGCCCACGGCAGAAAGTGTCAATGTAAAGCTTTACGCTACCGGCAGTGATGCCGAGGAAGGCGCATCTGTTATTGGCACCTACCCCATGAGTAATACCAACAAAAGTAACAAGGGCGAGTGGATTGTAACTGTTCGTTCTGACCTCAAGAATGTGTATTACACCTACGAGGTTACCGTAAATGGCGAAACCGTAGAGGCCTGCGATCCCTATGCCCGTACTACCGGTGTAAACGGCAACCGCGCCATGGTCGTTGACCTGGATTCCACCGATCCCGAAGGCTGGGATCAGGACACTAACCCCAACCCCATTACCTCCTACACCGATGCCGTCCTCTATGAGCTCCATGTCCGAGATTTCTCCATCGATGACAGCTCCGGTGTTTCCGAGGCCAACCGTGGCAAGTACCTTGCCTTCACCGAAAGCGGCACGACTACTGCCAATGGCACGCCCACCGGTCTGGATCACCTGAAGTATCTGGGCATCACCCATCTGCATCTGCTGCCCGTGTATGATTATGCCACGGTTGACGAGTCCAGCGATGAGGCGCAGTTCAACTGGGGCTACGATCCCAAGAACTACAATGTGCCCGAAGGCAGCTACTCCACCAACGCATTTGACGGCAATGTCCGTGTGAATGAGTTCAAGCAGATGGTTATGAGCCTCCATGATAATGGCATCAGCGTTGTGATGGACGTGGTTTACAACCATGTTTATGATGCAGGCACCTTCTGCTATAACCAGATCGTCCCCGGCTACTTCTCCCGCCAGAATGCCGATGGCAGCTACTCCAACGGTTCCGGCTGCGGCAATGATACCGCTTCCGAGCGTGAGATGGTTCGTGACTACATTGTCGATTCCGTTCTTTACTGGGCAGAGGAGTATCATATCGATGGCTTCCGCTTTGACCTGGTTGGCCTGATCGATACCACCACCATCAATGAGATCGTGGATTCTGTCCACGCTGTCCGTCCCGATGTGATCTTCTACGGTGAGGGCTGGACCATGGGCACCGCTGTGGAAGAGGGCAACTCCATGGCTACCCAGCAAAATTCCACTCAGACCCCCGGCTTCGCATACTTCTCCGATACCATCCGTAATCTGCTGGGCGGCTCCAACGGTACTTCCACCGGTTTTGCCTCCGGCAGCATCGGCAGAGAGCTGGAGATCGTGGATAACTTCAAAGCACGTCCCTCCTGGAGCAATAACCCCACCCAGATCGTGCAGTATGCTTCCTGCCACGATAACTACACCCTGGTCGACAAGATCATCCTCTCCACCGGTCGTTCCTCCATTGACAGCACGGTCATCAAGATGAACAATCTGGCTGCCGCGGTCTATCTGACCTCTCAGGGTATCCCCTTCATCCATGCCGGTGAGGATTTCCTCCGCGAGAAGCTGGAAGAGGATGGCGGCCGCTGCGAGAACAGCTACAACGCCTCTGACTTTGTCAACCATCTGGAATGGTCTGACCTGGATCAAAGCACCTACGCTGCCAACTCCGCCTATTACAAGGGCTTGATCGAGTTCCGTAAGGCCCATCCCGCACTCCGCTTCAGCACAGCTGCTGAGATCACCACCAATGTTTCCACCCTCACTTCCTCCGGCAATGTAGTTGCTATGAGGATCAACGGTGGTGTGAATGGCGAGCCCGCCGATGCCATCATCGTGATCTATAACGGCAACACCGGCTCCAAGACTGTCAACCTGCCTGCCGGCACCTGGAAGGTCTGCGTAGAAGGAACCACGTCCGGCAATACCGCACTCCGTCAGGTCAGCGGCTCCATCAGCGTCTCCGGTATTTCCGCTACGGTTCTGGTCAAGGGCGAGCTTGTTGCAGAATGCAGCCACGAGAATCATAACACCGATGGCATCTGCACCCAGTGTGGTGAGGAAGTTGGCCATACCTATGTGGATGGCATCTGCTCCTGCGGCGCTACCGAGATCGTAGAGCCTACCCAGGCAGACATCAAGATCAGCCATACCGTCTCCTTCGACTCCGACCTGAAGATGAACTACCGCATCAAGTACAGCAACATCGCCTCTGCCATCCCCAACTACGTCACCGAGGGCGCTTACCTGGTGGTGGAGAAGGATCAGTATCTGGCATCCGGCGAGTTCGCCGTGGATACCGTTACCCTGTACCCCGACCTGGAGAGCGACCCCACCAGAATGCTCTTTAACCTGGGCGGCATCCAGTCCGTGGAGATGGGCAGCGAGCTGCGTGCGGTTCTCCACATCTTCGATGCTGATGGCAAGGAATATGTCACCCCCGTGGATGCTTACTC
>JAFQCY010000070.1 GCA_017399355.1 Oscillospiraceae bacterium | reverse complement strand
GTGCACACAGGGAATGACGGTGTAGGTCTCATTCTCCCCTGCCCCGGTGATGTACTCATCTGCGCAGAATTCCTGCACATCACGGTCGTAGCTGCCGCCGGTGAGGACGACATCGCCGGCCAGCAGGATGCTGTCGGAGGCATCGGAGCGGAAGCTGCCGCCGGAGATATAGGCAGTGCCGGAGAAGGCATTGACGGTGCAGTAGGGAGCATAGAAGCTGCCGCCGCTGATGGTAACCGTGCCCCAGGAGCCGATGAGATAGTAGTCGCCAATCTGGGTGAAGTTGCCGCCCTCAATGGTGAGGCTGGAGCCTTCCGTTGTGGAGACACCGATGCCATAGATCCCGGGGACTACCAGGGTACCGGTCTGCTCTTCGCTGCTGTCGCAGATGGTCAGGTCGCCCTTGATGACGATGTCATAATTATCGGCTGTGCCGCAGGTGGTCAGAGTCTTGCCGTTCAAATCCAGGATGATATCATCCTCGGCATCCAGGATGATGCGCTCTTCCAGGGTGATATCCTTCAGGAGGCTGACGGTATCGCCGGCTTCGGCGACCGCAATGGCCTCCATGAGGCTGGCATAGGTGACGGTGTTGCCTTCGCTGTCGGTGACGGCAGCAATATGCTCTGCAGCGCCGCAGATACAGCTGCCATCGGTGTAGGTATGGCCCTCGGTGAGGCTGTAGTCGCAGCCATTGAGGCAGGTGATGGTGTGGGTATCGCCGTTATCGGTATAGGTGTAGTCGTGGTCGGTGGCTTCGGTTTCCTCACCCTTTTCGGTATGGCCGCAGACGTTGCAGGTAAAGGTGGTGTAGCCGCCCTCGGTGCAGGTGGGTGCGGTGACCACACCTTCGTCATAGCTGTGGCCCAGGGCATCGATGGTTTCCGTGGAGAGGACTTCGCCGCAATCGTCACAGGTGACGGTAACGGTGCCGTTCTCGGTGCAGGTGGCATCTACGGTGGTGGTCGTGGTATTCACATGGCCGGTAGCGGGGATCTCGGTGACGGAGACCACCTCGCCGCAGGCGCAGGTGACGGTGGTGGAGCCTGCTTCGGTGCAGGTGGGTTCCACGGTCTCGGTGGTGGTGTTCACATGGCCGGTGGCTGCTACGATCTCCGTATAGCTATGGCCGCAGGCAGTGCAGGTATAGGTCTTGACACCGGTCTCGGTGCAGGTGGGTGCAGTGGTCACCTCGGAGGTGTAGCTGTGGCCGGGGGCAACGATGGTCTCGGTGCTGACGGTAGTGCCGCAATCGTCACAGGTGACGGTGACAGAGCCATCGACGGTACAGGTAGCCTCTACGGTAGTCGTGGTAGTATTCACATGGCCGGTGGCTGCCACCGACTCAGTGTAGCTATGGCCGCAGGTGGCACAGGTGAAGGTCTTGACACCGGCCTCGGTGCAGGTGGGAACGGTGGTTACTTCGGAGCTGTAGCTATGACCCAAAGCATCGGTGGTTTCGGAGGTAGTGTAGCCGCAGACGGTGCAGGTATGGGTCACGCTGCCAGGTGCATCACAGCTGGGATCGACGGTGGTAGTCGTCATGCTGTGAGATTCGGTGGTGAAAGTTGCGGTGTAAGTGGTATCGGCGGTGGCTGCGGTTACGGCAGGTGTCCAGCCGGAGAAGGTATAGTGGCCATTGGCATCGGCAGCCTTGGTGGGAGCTGCACCATCATAGGTGGGGACAGTATTCTTTTCTACGGTGTCGGTCTCCAGGGTGTTGCCCTGCTCGTCCTTCCAGGTGACGGTAAAGGGGCCTTCCTTGACCCACTTGCCGGTGGTCAGGTCATAGACGAAGGTATCACCGGGCAGTGCGCCGGCGGTCTCCGTAAAGCTGCCGTCGGCATTCTTCAGGAGGGCGGGGATGAGCTTATTGCGGACGGGAACATAGGTACTGGAAGTCTGGATCGCCTCGTAGACATACTCGTCTGTACCGGCGCCGTTGACGAAGACGATCTTGCCCGTTCCCTGAGAGGAGGTGACATTGGCACCGCCCAGGGTGGAATAGACATAGCCGTTGGCTTGGATCGTACCATTGATATCCACCTTGGCATCGGCCAAATCAGCGTTGGTACGGGTGTATTTCTTGCCGGGGGCATATTTTACAGGGCCGAAGGGAGCGTTCTTATCCTTGTAATACACAAAGTAACCGCTGGTTTGCTCCCCGGTAGACACATTCTCGCCGCCGCCCATCCACTGGTCGTAGTCGTAGAGCACCACATTGTAGCCTTTGCTGAAGGTGGTAGTTGCGGTGGAGGTGGAGGCCAGGTTGATGGTGGCGCCCTGGTCTACGGTAATGGTGGTCCCGGGCAGCAGGGCAATGCTCTGGGCCATGGTGCCCACGCCGGAGTGGATGTTGATATCGATGTTGCCGTTAATGGGCAGCAGGTAGTCGGCGGAGTTTACGGTGGTGCCGCTGAGGGTCATGGAGATGGAGTTGATGGTGGCATTCTCGTAGACATCAAATACCATGCGGTCACGGCTACCATCGTAGGTCTTGGTGACGTAGCCGCCCTGGCCGGGAATGAAGAGGCCACCCGTACCGATGAAGGTCACGGCGCCATGGGGGCACATCTGGGACATGAATACAGAGGTGTAGAGACTCTCCACAGCGCCCTGATAGAAGGTGATGGGGACTTCAATGTTCTGCACATAATACTGGCTCATGGGGAAGGAGGTCTTGGCTTCTGCCAGGTCTGTGGTGACCGTGCCGCCACGGAAATCCGTAAACTGGAAGTTCTCATAGACCTTGGAGCCGTTGAGGGCATCGATGGTACCTGCGCCGGTGATAAAGCCCCAGGCATAGAGCTTGGCACCGCTGTTCAGGGTGATCTTGGAGCCGCTCTCCATGGCCATGAAGCCACAGGGGCCGGTGGGAGCGCCGCAGAAGTCCTTACCGCCGTTGGCAGCGGCATGCTGGGCGCTGACACTAATGGCACCATTGACCGTAATCTTGGCGGTGGAATCCAGGGTCAGGGTGCGGTAGGGCGTGGGCTGCACCCAGGCCACATTATTTAAGAGGCCACTGGTACAGTCAGGCTCTGTGGTGTAGAGGGTGTTGCCGCTGTTAAAGGGAACCAGCAGGGTGACACCGGCGGGGATGGTATGGGAGCCGTAGACCGTACCATTGGAGATCGGGATAATGGTCTTGTTGGTGGAGGTAGCTGCATAAGCACCTGCCTCGGTCAGAGTGGCAAAGGTCATACCGCCTACGCTGAAGAGCGCCTGATCGGCGGGAATAAACTTGGGCTCCAGCTGGGGATCGGCAGCAAATTTCAGAGAGGCAGAGGCCGCTGTAGAGACATAGGAGGAGGATGTATTGCTCCACCAGCCGTAGAACTTATAGCCGCTGGCCGGAGTGGCCACAAGAGCATAACTCTCTGTAGCGACCTTCTCCAGCACCGTATCTGCGGTGATGGCAGTGCCGTCCACGGTGTAAGAGCCGTTGACGGGAGCCTTAAAGGTGGAGCTGACCGCCTCATTACCCAGGAGCTGGATACCGGTCAGGCTCAGGGTGTTGGTGCTGCTGCCGGAGGGAGAGGTCAGGGTGATGGTCACGGATGCACCGGCACCCAGTTCCTCGGAATAGTTGCCGCTGGTACCGGAGATGATGCCGGAAACAGAGCCGCCACCGCTGAGGGTAAAGGAGAACTGCAAGGTGCGGCTGTCCGAATGGTTGTTGGTAATGGTCAGGGTCGTCGTGATGGTCTTTTTGCTGACGATGTACTGGGTATAGCCCGTGGCTGTACCGGTGACATTGTCGCCGCTGGCGGACCAGGAGGCTTTGCCCTTGGAGTTGGAGGCATCTGACCAGCTGAGACCGATATTGGCATCGCTTACGGTCAGACTACCGGCTGCATCCGCTACCGGAAGAGCGGCAGGCAGCAGGGAAACAACCAGCACCAGCGCAATCAGCCAGGAAAGCAAACGCTTGAGTCCATTTTTCATAATGTACTTCCTTTCTTGCAAGAGGTACTTGCGGTGTCATTTTCGGAGAATTCCGCCAAAAGCGTATCCTCCACCTAATAAGGGTATTATACAACACACTTCCTTTTTCTTCAAGCAGAATAATTCTTTTCTTGCCGATTCTTATGGCATTGCTGAAGATGGTTTGCTTATTTTTCAGATAAAAGGATAAATTATGAAAATCTTTTCAAATCACAGGATCGATGATGCAAAAACTTTACATAATTCTTTTATGGTACCCTTGTAAATTTTGTTATTTTTTGTTACTATATAAAAAAATGCAAGGAGCGATCCTATGAAATTTATTTCCTGGAACGTCAATGGCATCCGGGCCTGCCTGGAAAAGGGCTTTCAAGATGCCTTTGCCCGGCTGGATGCGGACTTTTTCTGCCTGCAGGAGACCAAAGCACTGCAGGAGCAGGTAAAGCTGGAGCTGCCCGGCTATAGGCAGTATTGGTACTCTGCCGAGAAGAAGGGCTATTCCGGTACAGCGATCTTTACCAAGCACGCTCCCCTTTCCGTCTGCTACGGTGTCGGAGTGGAGGAGCTGGATCACGAAGGGCGGCTGATCACCCTGGAGTATGAGAACTTCTTCCTGGTCACCTGCTACACCCCCAATGCCCAGGACGGACTGAAGCGCATCGACCACCGCATGGCCTGGGAGGATGCCTTCCGCAGGTATCTCACCGAGCTGGATCAGAAGAAGCCCGTGGTGATCTGCGGAGACCTGAACGTAGCCCACAACGAGATCGACCTGAAGAACCCCAAAACCAACCGCGGCAATGCCGGCTTCTCCGATGAGGAGCGGGGAAAATTTGGGGAGCTGCTGGAGGCGGGCTTTACGGACAGCTTCCGCTATCTCTACCCCGACCTCACGGGGGCCTACTCCTGGTGGAGCTACCGTGCCAATGCCCGCAAGAACAATGCAGGGTGGCGCATTGACTATTTCCTGGTCTCTGACCGCCTGCAAAGGAAGATCTCGGAAGCAAAGATCCACAGCGATATTTACGGCTCCGACCACTGCCCTGTGGAGATCGGGCTGAATTTGGAGGTTTGATCATGAAAAAGAGAATTTTGGCGATACTTTTGGTGCTTTCTCTGGTGGTGGCCTGTATCCCTGCCGCTTCCGCCTATTCCAATGTTGCCCCCTGGGCCAAGGAATCCGTGGACAGTATGTACCAGCTGGGCTTCCTGCCCCAGAGCCTGAACAGCGCAGATATGACCCGCCGGATCACCCGGGGCGAGATGTGTAAGATCGCTGTGGCTGTTTTTAACCAGCTGATGGGCACCCCCGATGTGGGCCCCCACTCTACCGACCATTTTGACGACACCTCTGACCCGGATATCTGCTACGCCTTTGAGCAAGGCATTGTCAGCGGCTACGGAAACGGAAAGTTTGGCCCCAACGAGCCCCTGACCCGTCAGGATTTCATTAAGATCACCTTTAATATGATGTGTACCGCCTATTGGAATCCCACGGTAGTAACACCCGATCCCCTGACCGCCTTCGGTGACAGCGACAAGATCAGCGAATATGCCCGTACCGCCACCGGTTATCTGGTTGCTCTGGGCATTGTCAAGGGCTCTGACGGCAGCATGAAGCCCCTGGCCTACACCTCCTGCCAAGAGGCCATTACCATGTTCTTCCGTGCCTACCAGTATCTGGAAAACTGGATGCGCCAGCAGAACGAAGAGAGCAAGACCATCGAGATCCTGAACCAGGGTTACTACGGCATCAGCACCTGGGCGATTCTGGAAGTGCAGGAGATGCAGAAGCGTGGCATGATCCCCGACTGCCTGAATAACTGCAACATGGCCTCCCCCATTACCCGTGCCCAGATGTGCAGCATTGCCGTGCTGGCCTATGAAAAGGTCACCGGCAAGGAATATACCCCCTCCGGCACCCATTTCAAGGACACCGACAATCCCGATGTCAACGCAGCCTACGAGCTGGGCATTGTGGATGGCTACGGCAATGGCCGCTTCGGCCCCAATGATACCCTGACCCGTGAGCAGTTCTTTAAAATCATGGCCAACTTTATGAAGACCATCGGATACCCCCGTGAGGACAGCCGTGCCGTCTCCCTTGGCCAGTATAAGGACGGCAGCTCCGTGGCCTCCTGGGCCCAGGCCCCGGCCCGTGTGATGATCTACATCGGCGCTGTCCGTGGCGACGGCAAGAATCTGAACCCCAAGAACCCCACCACCATCGAGGAAGCCATCGCCATCTTCCTGCGCTGCTTCAAGTACACCACCGTTTGGATCGAAGAGCATCCCGATGGCGAAGAGTCCATGACGGAGTATGAGGCCCTGATCAGCGATCTGGTGGCCTTCGCCCGCAGCTTTGAGGGTTATCCCTATGTCTACGGCGGCAACGGCCCCAACAGCTTCGACTGCTCCGGCTTCGTGCTGTATGTCTATAAGCACTTTGGCTATTCCTTCTCCCGTGGCGCTCAGGAGCAGTACGGAGACGGCATCAAGGTCACCAAGGAAGAGCTGCTCCCCGGTGATCTGGTCTTCTTCAGCGGAAACGGCTACTACATCACCCACGTTGGTCTGTACCTGGGCCAGGGGCAGTTTATCCACGCCTCCAACCCCACCCGTGGTGTGGTCATCGACACCCTTTGGAGCGGCTACTACAGCAGCCACTACTGGGGCGGCTGCCGCATCATCGTAGAATAAGTCATAATAGAACCGTGGCTGCCTCCGTCCTGGAGGCAGCCGCTTTGTGATAAAGAGAGCCGGGTCTGTAGATGAAGCAGTAAATGGTGAATGACGAAGGTATGTACTTTGCGCAAGGATTTGGAATAGATCGGCACAATGGCACAATGAGGAAAGTATATCCTATACACAGCAAGTCAAACAGAAATTTGCCGAACAGTTTGCCTGCGCCAAAGACCCCCTTGTTAAAGGGGGTCGGATCGCCAATAAGGCGATCCGGGGGGATTCGTGCAGGCAGTACGAATTCGCCGAAAGCCTTGCAGAATAACGGTGTTGCGGCGTGCGGAATCCCTCCGAGTCGCCTTTGCAAGGCGACCCACCTCCCTTTAACAAGGGAGGCTTTAGGCGGAGCCGACAGACCGAGGAACATCCATTTGTCGCTATTTCTGATCCGAGGTTGAAGCTGAATGCATCGCCTTCCTTTTCCGTCTTCTCTCCTGCCATGAGCTTCCGGTGAACAACAGAAAGCGGTTCGACTGATCTTTTTGGATCGGCCGAACCGCCTGGTGTTTATGGATTGGGAAGGTTGGTCAGGATCTGCTCATAGAGCTCCGGGGTAGCTTTAAAATAGAAAGGCTCAGAGAGGTAGGGATAACGAGAAGAGGCAATCAAGCCATCTGCATAGACCGTGTAGGTTTCATCGTTCTCCTCCTGCTGCTGGAAGGGATAGTCCTGATCAGAGGCATAGAAGGCCAGGCGCACAGCGTCTACCTGCTGCAGATCGCTGACATAGGCATGCTCGGAAAGAGAACGGCTGACCAGCTGATACAGCTCTTTTGCGGCGGCATCCCGGATTTCCAGCTTTTCCTCGCCGTATTCCACATGGCATTTGAAATTATCCTGCCGGGAAAGGATCACCGGCGGCTCGGTTTCTTCCGTGGAGGGCTGGGTGCTCTCCGCAGCAGAGCCGCAGGCACTGAGCAGCAGAAGCAAAAGGGAGAGCATCAGACAAAACAGTTTTTTCATCGGCATATATCCCCTTTCCGGATTTCTATTATGTCTGCTGTGTGTTATCATCGGTTGAAATATATAAATCGATCGCAATATTCGTTCTGGTTGCATGACAAAAATCAATGACTTCCAGAGAGGGATCAAGACAGGGGTAAATACTTTCGACCGCAATCGTAGGGACAATAAGCAGCGTGAACTCGACCTGATTCTCCATGCGAATTTTGTTCAGGAGTTCTATTTTATCCAGAAGAGGTGCGATCGTGCGGTGCATCTGATTTTCCGTATAGACATCGTACTCATCGCAGCGTCCGAATTCCCAGCAAGCAAATTCAAAAGGACGGCCTTTACACCGTAGATCACCGATTTTGTTAGTCCTATAGGGCTGGAGGCCCAGAAGCTCCGTCACCCGATCCGGATCGAAATTTCCTTTGATTGCGAAATAGGTATAGCAGCTGTTTTCCCTCATTTCAGTTCCCCCACAGAGTGAATGTGCTGTCTTTACTATAGCATAGAAACCCGCTCTTTGCAAGTCATACTCTGGGTCGATATGGGGCCGTACTACGATATTCCTTCCCGACAAACCGACACTTCATTGCCGACGGTAGTATTTTCAGTCACTGTCACCTGATAAACTTTGTCATCTGTTTCGTAACTAACCGTCTGCCTGACTACAAGTTGACCGTTTTCTTTGTCTATATCTAACCGAATGTGAGTATTATGCCAATTATTCGTATTAAAAAAGCCAAACTCTATATGGAGTTTTTGGGAGATGGTGATTGTTCCGTAAACCTTCCCATGGTCGATATTGGATTTATAGCCATTTTCGTAATCTTCAAAGGCAAGATCGCTTGTAATCTCATACGCCTCAGTTGTGAGCAATTCGCCGTCCAGGAATACAGATACATATGCCACTCCCGATTGTGTATGACGATCTATGTAGTCTAATCCGCCCAAACCGAAAAACAACGCAAGAAAAATACTTATGGCGGAAATAATCGTTACGACCTTCAGCCATTTTCGGCTATTCTTCGTTTCTTCTATAGAGCCACCTAAAATATCATCTTTATTGATTTTCAAAATATCACATAGCGCCCTGATCATTTCAATGTCCGGGAGCGTTTTTCCCGTTTCCCATTTTGAAACAGCCTGTTTGCTGACAAATACCTTTGCTCCCAGCTCCTCCTGCGTAAGTCCCTGGGCGATTCTTTGACTCCGTATAATGGTACCAATTTTTTCCAAATGAGCCACCTCCTTGCGTATATATTATATCATAACTCCTGTTTTCGACAATGCTTTTACGCTTACATTGGTGGTATCTTATTGGTTGACACATCTGTTTACGGCATTTTTGTCCTGTTTAGTGGCATCACAAAGATTTGTGCACCCTTCCCGCAATTGAAAACAAATGCTTGCCGAATAGAAGTTTTCAATTCTGTGTATAAAAAGAACCGTCATTCCGGTGTAGAGGAATAACGGTTGTTCTCCGGCTACGGGCTACAAAAAAGATATTTTTGCTGGTTTGTATTAAGGATTCGAACCCTTGCAAAAATGATATATTGCTACGCAATATGATATACGGCTTCCGCCGTATGATATACTTGCTTCGCAAGCATGATATAATATCCGTTCCTTCATATGCCGCAGGCATATATCATCGCACGAAGTGCGATATCATACCGAAGATATATCACCCGTTCCGGCAGGAACGGATATCATTGAAAAACGACAAGTTTCTGTCGAAACTTGTCGTTTCAGCTTGTCAAAGAACTTCCAATACACCCTC
>JAFQCY010000069.1 GCA_017399355.1 Oscillospiraceae bacterium | reverse complement strand
GTTGTAGGTGACGTTGACGGTCTCGGGCATTGCCAGGGTGTCGCCAATGGCGTAAACCAGAGCGGGTTCTTCAATATCCAGAACCTCCAGCTCAATGGTGTCTGCTGCGCCGGAGAGCATATAGCTCCAGGTCATCAGAGAATCCAGGGGATGGCCGTTGAAGTCGAACTGTGCCTGGTTGTCGCAGGCGGAACCACCGAACCATACGCCGGCGTCGTTGGGATCATATTCGGAGGCATAGGAGGATGCCCAGCCGGAGCCGAACTCTTCCCACTTGGCCTTGTTGGAGGTCAGGATGTCCTCTACCAGGTTGCCCTCTTCGTCATAGGCATATTCAACGGGAATCCATGCGTTCTCCCAGTAGAACACGCCCATGCCGGCATCGCCCACGTTCTTCACGGCCTCGGTGACAGCGACCAGCTCGTCAGCCTGACCCTGTACGGAGAACTCAAAGCCGTAGTTGCCGTCGTTGTTGCCGGTGCGGACAGTGTTGTCATGACCGTCGCCGTCAGCCAGGGTATAGGCCCAGGAGGTCTCGGTGACGACTACCTGCTTGCCGTAGGTGTCGGCAACATCCTTCAGCACGGTGGTCAGGTTCTCCAGAGTGCCGTGCCAGAAGGGATACCAGGAGGAGGCGAAGATATCATAATCCACGCCGTAGTTGTTCAGGTTTCTTGCCTGGCTGGCATAGTTACCGGAACGCTCGGGGTTGGTGAAGTGGATGGAAACCAGAATGGGATGCTCGTATTCTTCGGAGATCTGACGGGTAGCAGCAGAACCGGCAGAGAAGAGCTTTGCTTTGTTGGTCCAGTTGCTTTCGCCGGCGATGGAGCCGGTAGTTTCGTTACCGATCTGCACCATGCCAACATCTACGCCGCCCTCCAGCAGGGTCTTCAGGCAATCATAGGTGAAGGTCTGCAGTGCTGCGGTCTTTTCGTCAATGGTCATGCCTGCCCAGGCCTTGGGTACCTTCTGCTTGCCGGGGTCAGCCCAGAAGTCGGAGTAGTGGAAGTCCACCAGCACACGGAGACCGGCCTTGGTAGCCCACTGACCCATGGCGAGAACGGCATTGACATCGCAGTTGCCGCCGCCGTAGCCATTGCCTTCGGCATCGAAGGGATCGTTCCACAGGCGGAGACGGACGTAATTGTAGCCGCTCTCGGCCAGCAGATCGAAGAAGCCCTGCTGATCCAAAGCGTTTCCTTCGTAATCATAGAAGGTAGCGCCGGAGTTGTAGATGGAGAGGAAGGAGGAAACGTCGGTGCCACGCATGAAGTCGCCGTCGATGCCCTCTACCTTGGGAACATAGATCTCGGGAATGTGGACGGGAGCAAGGACAGCTGCGCCGTCACCGTAGAGCTTCAGGTCGTCCAGGTCGCCCCAGTAGCCTGCAGGGCCGGTGCCGCCGAAGTCAAAGGTGACTTCCGTCTCTTCGGTCAGGGTGAACTTGTCGGTCTTGATGGTTTCCCAGACGTTCCAGTCCACGGTGGTCACAGTGCCGTCCTGTTCGGCCAGGATCTCGTCACCGGCTCTGACGGTCCACTTGAGGTTGCTGTCGCCGGCCATGCCGCTGATCAGGAAGCTGAAGCGGTAAGTGCCTGCGGTGAGGGTGATGGGATAGGAGGCGTGAATTTCTACCTGTTCGGTGTCGCTGGCCCAGAGGTTCACGGTCCAGGAGGTGTTGGGCTCGTTCCACTCGTTGTTGCGGATGGCATCTGCAGGCAGACCAACCAGCGTCCAGTTGCTGGCATCGCCGGTCTCAAAGTCGCCGTTGGGAATGGCAATTTCAGGCAGTACGATCTCGCCATCGCCGTAGAGCTTCAGGTCGTCCAGGTCGCCCCAGTAGCCTGCGGGGCCGGTGCCGCCGAAGTCGAAGGTGACCTCGGTCTCTTCGGTCAGGGTGAAGGTGTCGGTCTCCACCGTGGCCCAGTTGCCCCAGCCGGTGGTGGTGACAGTGCCTTCCTGCTGGGTGAGAACTTCTTCTCCGGCCTTGACAGTCCACTTCAGGTTGCTGTCCTTACCGTCGCCGCCGATGAGGAAGCTGAACTGATAGGTACCTGCGGTGAGCTTTACGGGATAGGAGGCGTGGATCTCCACCTCATCCGTATCGCTGGCCCAGAGGTTCAGGGTCCAGGAGGGGTTGGCATCGTTCCATTCGTCGGTGCGAATGGCATCTGCGGGAAGTCCGGAGACGACCCAGTTGTTGGCGTTGCCCAGCTCAAAGTCGCCGTTGGGCAGAGCGATTTCCGGCAGATCTGCTGCAGAGGCTGCAGGCAGCATGCACAGGATCATCGCCAGCGCCAAAAGAAGACTTAGTAGCCGCTGTGGTCTGTGTTTCATAAATGGTTCCTCCTTATTATAATCGTGATACTTCTCCCGTAGATGGGAGCTGCGCTCAATCTCATTTTATCCTTTCGGGGAATTATCAGCAATGGCACAGAGCGACTTGCTTTTCTTCTACTTCTAACAAATTTAGACCTGATCCGATAGAATCTTTTGTACAAAATTCATATATGATAGCATTTTTGGTATAAAACATAGAATTATATGACAAATCACGACTTTCCTCTTGCAAAGAGCTGCAAAGTCTTGTATAAATATGATATAGTGTAGCAGGGGGGTGAACCAGGTGAGCAACCGCTTTATGACCGATCCGGAGCGCTATCCGGAGCTGCGGAACATTCTGCAGATCCATGCGCTGGCCCAATCGGAAAACAGCTATCACGAGGCATTGACCCCTTTTTATTTTACGGTGCTTTCCAATCGGGCAAAGCGCCCTGAGCGTAGCACTCTGGCACTTTTTGCACCCGGTACGACCCTATACCTGCCGCCTGTCCCTGAGGCAAGGGACAAAGGCCCGGCCTCCGGCCTGCACCACCACAACTGCTTTGAGTTTACCTACATCATCGAGGGTAGTATGTACCAGATCGTAGAGGGGCGGCGGTACTATTACCCTGCCGGCAGCTGCTGCCTCATGAGCCCCAATACCCTCCACACAGAGGAGAACACCACGGATTATACCTGCGTCTTTATCTCCATTACGGAGGAATTTGTGTCCCGGCTGGCTTATTTTGGCCATACCTTCCTCTTTCCGGGGGAGCAGGAGGTTCTGAAAAATCCGATTTTCCGCTATCTGCGGCCGGATGAAGAGGAAGATGATCCGGGGGTACACAGCTTCCTGGACTTTGTGCCGAAGATCACCCAGTATGAGCAGGAGCATTTGGTTCACCGGCTGTATGAGGAAATGCTGCGCACCATGATCGAGCCCGGAATCGGCGCTACCTACCAGCTTTTGGAGCTGCTGCTCCGTTTTCTGGGCACCTTGGGAGACGAACGCTACTACCATGTGAACTATGTGACTTCTGAGAGTAACGTGGATAAGCTGCTCCTGTCCCGGATTGACCGCATCCTGGATCAGCACCATGGACGGGTCAGCAACCGGGAGCTGTCGCAGCTGCTCCATTATAACGGCTCCTATCTGGGGCGGATCGTGAAAAAGCATACCGGCAAGAGCCTCTTTGACTACAGCATGAACTTCACCATGCGCTATGCGGCAAAGCTGCTCCGGGAGACCGATAAAACCGCTGCCGCCATTGCTGCAGAGCTGAAATTTTCCAACCACAGTCATTTTTACCGCATTTTTCGGGAACGTTACGGTATGACCCCGGTGGAGTACCGCCGTGCCCATTGCGGAAGATAAAACTTATTATAAGAAAGGGGAATGTCCCATTGGATCAATTTGTTGTGAACATCATCCACCGTCCGGAAATGGTTCCGGAATATGCCGAGAAGGTCACCGGCCATGGCAAAGCCGAGGATCTGGGACGTAAGGCGCTTCTCACCGAGAGCCTGGATATTTTCAAGACCCAGCAGGAGTGTGCCCATAAGAACGGCCTGAAGACCACCATCCAGATGACCTATGCCAGCCTCTTTAATGCCGAGGCTGTGGCTCTGGCTAAGGAGCATCATGAAAAATACGGCGATGAGATTGCCATGACCCTCCTGGGTCTGCCCTGCGAGCAGTTCCGTGAGAAGTACAAGACCAAGGATTTCTGCATCTGGATGTTCTCCATGGAGGATAAGAAGGCCATTGTCCGGGATGTCTTTGAGAAGTTCTATGATGCCTTCGGCTTCTATCCGGAGTCCACCGGCTCTTACTACATGGATGCCGACCTGATCAACTTCATCAAAGAAGAATACCCCATGGTAAAATGTGCCGTTGCCACCTGCTGGGAGGAGGGCCCAAAGGCCTACCATACCTGCAACAACTCCTGGTACACCTTTATGGATGGCGGCCCCTGGGCACCCTGGATCCCCTCCAAGGTCAATACCCATGCTCCCGCCGCCAATGAAAAAGAGGATAGCGGCATCGTCGCCATCCCCCACCTGAGCCGTGACCTGCTGGCCTGCTACGATGGCAACGGCTCCAACTTCGGTACCCACCCCCAGAATGTGCTCCGTGGCATGATCTATGACACCAAGACCTGGGAGTATCCCTATCTCTATAATCTCATCGACCAGTACCGCAGCCTGGCAAAGTACAATGAGGGCTACAGCTACAACATGATGTTTGTCGGCCCAGGCTGGATGAACAAAATGGGGCGCTGGGAGCAGCCCTATGAGCTGCTGCTGAAGTCCTACGAGGATGGCTGCGCCTACTACGGCAAGCTGAAGAAGGAAGGCAAGCTGGTGGATATGACCATGGCGGAGTTTGCCGACTACTACCGCCAAAAGAAGGCTTATACCACCCCCGAGTGCGCTCTGTGGAAGGACATCCTCTACGGCACCGATAAGCAGCTCTTCTGGTACTGCGATCCCTTCATGCGTGCCTGCGTCAGCATGGATCAGGGCGGCGCCATCGTGGACTTACGCCCCTATGCCGCCAAGCTGGAGTGGCCCATTGGCATCGGAACGCCCCATATTCAGGATGCCTCCTATCCCTTCCTGATCCAGGAGAAGTACCGTGCCGGTTACTTCACCCACTATGCCGGCGAGGGCACGGTTCGCTCCGCCAAGGTCTGCTACGGCGGCGAGGAGATCGACCTCTGCCTCTGCCGTACTCATGCCAAGTTCCGCCAGGAAGGCGGCAAGCGCAGCCTGGTGCTGGATCCTGTGGAACTGGTCTTTGCTGACGGCCTCACCCTGAAGCTCCAGACCATTCACCACTTCAAGGAGGGAAGCTCCTCTATCGAGACCGAGCGCCATATTCTCTCTATGTCTGACCCCAATGCTGAAGTCACGATCCGGGAGTATATGGTAGCCTGCTACGGCACTACCGAGTACACCGAGGATATGTCCTCCCTGACCCTGGAGGTCAAGTCCGAGGATCACACCGAAACCATTCCCTATGAATATAAGTGCCGTGAGGCAGCTCTGGCCGGGGCAAAGGAAGTCAGCTGCACCCTGCCTCCCATCAAGACCCGTGTTGCCATGACCGCCGACGGCGAGGACAAGACCGGCTTTATCCGTGAGGGCTACGCCTTCAGCCCCATGTTCACCCTGGGCTGGGAAGGCAAAGTAAAAGAACAGGAGGTATTCCGCACATGGCTCAATCTGGAAAGGGCAGACTAAATTACCGCTGTCCGTCCTGCTTCATGCGGGACATTGACATGGATATGTTCTACGACAAGGACAAGGGGGAGTACTACTGCCTCCGCTGTCAGTACCGGGGCAACGAAGAGGATGTGCTGGCCAAGAATGAGCTGGCCCGCTTCCGCTACGGCGCCATGTACCAGCGCTTCACCTTTGAAGATGAATAAAGCAAATGATCCGTCCCGATTTTGGGGCGGATCATTTGCATATTCCCTTATTCCACAACGATCAGGAAGCTGAAGGACACACGGCGGGAGGCGGCCATATCGATGCTGCCGTCCTCTGCAACCACGGGGTAGTCATAAGAGTAACCCTTGGCCTGCATAATGCTCTCCAGGATGCTGCGCTGGGCTTCTTCCAGACCGCATTCTTCGGAGAGGCAGAAGTCCATGACACCCTTGGCCCGTTCCTCGGAGAGGATCTGGTTGGATTCGTAGCTGCCGAGGGTGTCGGTGTGACCGCCCACCACAATGGCGGAGACGAAGCCGTCGTATTCTTCACGGGTGATGACCTCGCTGTAGATGCGGATGAATTCCTGCAGGAAGGCCTGCCCCTCGGGGGAGACCTCTGCGGAGTTCTGGCCGAAGAGCACCGCAGAATCCAGCATGACCTCGCCGGTCTTCAGGTCAACGGTCACGTTCAGATCAGAGGCAGTGAAGGCATCGGAGAGCGCCGTCAAAAGAGAAATACGTTTCTCGCTGAGATCTTCCACTTCCTCGTCTGTGAGAACTTCCAGATCTACATCCTCTGCCACGCTGGTGCTGACACGGCCACGGGTACGGAGATTGTAGTCATCGGTGTAATAATAAGTGGTTTCGCCATCATAGAGAACCAGACCGTCATCACCTGCAAAGAAATAAATGGCCTGATATACATGCTGGCCGAAGTCATCCGTCCAGGAGAGCGTTGCAAGGCCGTCACTGCCAAGATGCAGGATGCCATCGGAAACGGTGTATTCTTCTTCACTGTAGGCACCGGCAGCAATATCCATGTAGAAGTGACGGGAAGTGCCGTCCTCGCCGTCCTTGGAGTAGCAGGTGAAGGAGTCGATGCCGCCCAGCATGGGGGAGTCGGGGGTGACATAGGCATCGGCAGCGATGACGGAGCCCTTCTCAAAGCCGTAGGCCTTCAAAGTGGCGGTCTTGCCGTCTGCGCTGAGAGTCAGATCGGGGCCGCAGAAAGAGAAACTGAAGTCCATACTCTCCTCGGAAAGCTCATAGGTCAGAGTTTCGGTGTCTTTATCATAGTTGTACTCCGTAAAGGGGAAGAAGGAAAGGGTATTGCCGCTGACGGTGTAATAGCCGCTGACCAAAATAATATTGTTTTCCTCGGAGAGGAAGACCATCTCCATGGCATAGCGGCTGTTGGTGGTGGAGTAAACGGTGTAGAGGGTGTTGTATCCGGCACGGAAGGAGAGGGGAATAGTGGAGCGGTACTGGGCATATTCGCTCTCATAAGGAACAAGGGAGACCAGGTCCGCAAATTCCGCTTTCACAGCATTCTCTTCTTCGATGGTCAGGCCATACTGCTGAGTGTTGCCGTAGGCATACTGGCCGCAGAGCATAGCGGGGGTGTAGGTGACGGAGGCATAGAGCTGATTGGGATCCAGAGGCTTTTCCGGCTGGATCAGGGCATCAATGCCGCTGACATTGCTCTCATTGTAAAAATAATCCTTGTTGGACTCGCCGCTGCTCTCGCCGTCGCAGGCGCAGAGGCTCAGGAGGCACAGCAGTGCCAAAACGCTCAGCAGGATTCTTTTGCTGTAAATTTTCATGATTTGTTCTCCTTTCTTATGTAGCCCCGCTATTATAGTTCCAAATGCAGGAAAAAGCAAGATTCTGAAGCAAAAAATATAAATTTTTCAAAAAAAGGTATTGACATTCTAAGAAATATGGTTATAATATACGAGGTTGCCAAAGACAGCAGGTGGATTTATCCGTAAGTCCTGCCGAGGTTACACAAGATTTTTTACGAGATTTCTGTGTCCTCATGTCTTTTGGCATGAGGTTTTTTATTTTATTCGGAGGTGACACACATTGCCCAATCAGAAGGTACTGGAAAGCAAGATGGCAATTGTTGATGCACTGGCCGACAAGCTGCAGAAC
>JAFQCY010000068.1 GCA_017399355.1 Oscillospiraceae bacterium | reverse complement strand
CGTCCTTATCGCGGACATAGGGACCTGCCAGATAGCCATAGGACTCTTCGAAGCCCAGAATGAAGCGCTCAACTTCACCAGCAGCCTCCAGACGGGCGATCTGATCGCCGATCCACTTGAAGCCGGTGAGGACGTTACGCATCTCGACACCGTAGTTTGCTGCAACAGCGTCAGCCAGAGGGGTGGAAACCAAGCTCTTGACAGCAACGGCATTCTTGGGCATGGTGCCCTTTTCAATGCGGCCTTCGCAGATGTAGTCCAGCAGCAGAACGCCAACTTCGTTACCGGAAACCAGCTCGTAAGAACCATCGGGACACTTCATAGCGATGCCCACACGGTCAGCATCGGGGTCGGTGGCCAGCATCAGGTCGGCGCCGGACTTCTTCGCCAGCTCCAGACCAAGCTTCAGAGCCTCAAAAATCTCGGGATTGGGATAGGGGCAGGTGGGGAAATTGCCGTCGGGATACTGCTGCTCGGGGACGATGGTGATATCATCGATGCCGATATCTCTCAGCACACGCATAACAGGCACCAGACCGGAGCCGTTCAGGGGGGAGTAGACCAGCTTCAGACCGGCGGTCTTGCACAGGCCGGGGCGGACGGAGCAGGCCTTAATGGCATCATAGAGGGCTTCCTTGCAGTCCTCGCCCACATACTGGATCAGGCCCTTCTGCAGGCCTTCTTCAAAGGAGATCAGCTTGGCACCGGTGAGCACATCGGTATTCTGGATCTCGGTATAGACCACAGCGGCGGCATCGTCGGTCATCTGGCAGCCGTCGGGGCCGTAGGCCTTGTAGCCGTTGTACTTGGCGGGGTTATGGGAGGCGGTGACCATGATACCGGCATTGGCCTCATAATAACGGGTGGCGAAGGACAGCGCAGGAACGGGCATCAGAGCATCATAAATGCGGACGTGGATGCCGTTGGCAGCCAGCACTCGGGCAGCCTCTTTGGCAAAGACATCAGAGTTGATGCGGCTGTCATAAGAGACAGCAACCAACTGCTTGCCGCCCTGGGTCTTGACCCAGTTTGCCAGCCCCTGGGTGGCCTGACGGACAACGTAAATGTTCATGCGATTGGTGCCGACGCCCAGCACGCCACGCAGACCGGCCGTGCCGAACTTTAGGGAGACGGCAAAGCGTTCCTTGATCTCTTCCTCCTGACCTTCAATTTTCTGCAGTTCTTCGGTCAGTGCGGGATCTTCCAGTTGGGTATTGCGCCAGCGGTTATAAGCTTCCATGTACATTGTGTTCACCTGTCCCTTAATATGATTATTAGTGCGTAGTTCAGCGAATACAGTATAGTCTATTCCCTTGAAATTGTCAATATTTTGTAAAGGAGAACAGATAAAACCGCCGCAGGATAAGCTCCTGCGGCGGTGAAATCATAATCAATCGTCTTCTTCGTTGACAATGGGGGTGAAGTTCACGATCACTCCCATATCGGTCAGCAGCTTGACCTCAGCCACCTTGGTGCCGAAGGCATCCACCTGCACCAGCAGATGGCAGGCATTGAGGCACTCGATCTCTTCCAGATTTTCGTTGTAGTCCACATTGACATAGGTCAGCTCCGGCAGACCTGCCAGCATGGAAACGTCTTCGATCAGGTTGTAGGAGGCATAGAACTGCTGCAGATGGCACTCGAGATCAAGAACGGGAAGGGCTGCGATCTGGTTATGGCTGATATCCAGGTAGGTCAGCTCCTTGAGTGCGGCCAATACATCAATGGCGGTCAGCTCATTATCCGCAAGCTCCAGCCGGGTCAGTTGGGTGCAGGAGGCGAGGGCGGAGACATCCGTAATGTCGTTTTGGTTGGCACAGAGGATCTTTAAGCCGGGCATACCGGCCAGAACACTGACATCGGTGATGCGGTTGCCGTTGGCATAGATCTCTTCCAGCTTACTGCACTCGCTGAGGGGGGCCAGGTAGGCCACGTTATTCTGGGAGATATCCAGGCTGACAAGGGTGCTGTTACCACGGAGGCAGTCCAGAGAGCTGACTGCATTGCCGTTGAGATTCAGATGGGTCAGCTCGGGGCAGGTCACCAGGACGGAGATGTCATAAACGCTGTTGCCGGAGAGATCCAGCTTCTGCAGCTTGGTGTTGCTGCCCAGCACATCCACAGAGGAGATGCCGCAGCCACTGAGATGCAGCTCTGTTAGCTCGGACAGCTGGGAGATATAGCCCAGAGTCTCGGAGGAGACCAGGCAGCCATTGAGATCCAGCTTGGTCAGCCCGGGCAGAGCGGTCAGGAAGGAGTAATCCTCGGCAGTTCCATCGTGGATGGTCAGGGAGGTGAGATCCGGGAAATAGCGCAGATCCGAGTAATCCGTGACATCCTCGGGGACGGTGAATTCGGTGATCCCCCAGAGCAGGTCGGACATCACAGGAGAGGTGCGGGGGATATAGAGGGTATCACGGATATAGGCTTCCAGCTCGGGGCTGGCGAATTGCAGCTCCTCGACCACACCCATAACCAGGTACTCTGCCTCGGCCAGAGGGCTGACCAGGCCGTCATCGCTGACGATTACGGCAGTAAAGCTGCTGCTGCCGGAGGAGAGGGGGATAGGCTCGGTGTAGGTGCCGGTAGTGGGGCCGGGATACTCATAGTTGGTAGAGTAGTACAAAGTGCCTTCAAAGGCCTCGAAGCTGACAGCAATATACTGGTCATATTCGCCGGATGCAGGAGTAAAGACCGGGGCAGCGGGGCGCATGGTCTCCAGGTCACGGAGGATGGCTGCATCCGTAATGCCATCCAATAGCTCACGGGCATCAAGCAGCTTATCCTGGGCCACATACACGCCGGAGAGCTTGCAGACCAGCTCGGTGGTGGGGGCTTCCCGGATGGCATTGGTCAGGGCACGCTCTGCCGCGGTGTAGTTCCCGGCCAAGATGCTGTAATCCGCCAGGGCCAGAGCATAGCTGCTGTTTGCGGGATCCAGCTCCAGGGCAGTCTCGTAATAGTCCATGGCCTTTTCGTACTTTCCCTCTGCCGCAGCATCCTCTGCCAGGGAGGCAAAGTTCTCTGCCGTCCAGAAGAAGTAGTACAGGCCGAATATCATACCACCTAAAATCAGCAAAACCAATAAGGTGATCAGAAGTTTTTTCATATCCATAGCTCCAATCTGATGTTCAATCAAAATAATTATACTGCCAAGCCCTCCATAAGTCAATGAAAAATGCGGGAAAAGGAAGAAAATGCAGAAGAAAGGAAAATATGGCTGACCTTGCCTTTTGACAGATTCTGTGGTATAGTATGGGAAAAATTATGAAAGAAAGCGATACAGAATGCAAAATAAGAAGCGTGATGATCTCATCAATGGTTCGATTTGGAAGGGCATTGTCCTATTTGCCCTGCCGATCCTTCTGGGGCAGATCTTCCAGCAGCTGTATAATACCGCCGATGCCTGGATCGTGGGGCAGTACCGCAGCGATCAGGAATATGCGGCCGTCACTTCCACCGCCAGCCTGGCCTTTCTTCTGATCGGCTTTTTTGGCGGCATTGCCATGGGTGCCGGTGTGGTCATCGCCCGGTACTACGGCGCAGGTGACAAAGTCAAGCTGAAGCAAAGCGTCTATACCTCTGTGATCTTCGGCCTGTTTGCCGGTGTGTTCCTCTCCGTGGTGGGCGTGCTGCTGACACCCCATCTCCTCCGATGGATGGGAACGCCTCCGGAGATCCTGCCCTATTCCACGGAGTATTTCCGCTATTATTTCATGGGCATTTTTGCGGTGGTGCTCTACAATATGTCCATGGGCATCCTCCGGGCCGTGGGTGACAGCAAGCATCCCCTGTACTATCTGATTTTCTCGTCCCTGTTGAATATCGCTCTGGATTTCCTCTTTGTAGGCTATTTGGATTGGGGTGTCTGGGCTGCGGCTCTGGCTACCACCATTTCCCAGTTTGCCAGCGCTGTGCTCTGTATTTTCCGTCTTATGCGCTATAAGACTGATTATCAGTTCCGCATCCGGGATAAAGCTTTCCGCTTTTCCTCCCTATGGGAGATCATCCGCTACGGTCTGCCCTCCGGCATTCAGAATTCCATCATCGCCTTTGCCAATGTCATCGTCCAGACCAATATCAATTCCTTCGGCGAGGATACCGTGGCCGGTGCGGGCACCTTTGCCAAATTAGAGGGCTTTGCCTTCCTGCCCATCACCTGCTTTACCATGGCTTTGACCACCTTCGTCAGCCAGAACCTGGGCGCAAAGCAGTTTGACCGGGCCAAAAAGGGAACACGCTTCGGCCTGATCTGCTGTGTCATTATGGCAGAGGTCATCGGCGTTCTGCTGATCCTTTTCAAGCGTCCTCTGGTCGGCTTCTTCACGGATAATCCGGCCGCCATGGATGTGGCAATGCGCCAGGCGGATGTGGAGGCGCTGATCTTCTGTGTGCTGGCGCTGTCGCACTGCATTGCTGCCATTCTCAGAGGTGCCGGCAGACCTATGATCCCCATGCTGGTGATGCTGGGCGCCTGGTGCGTCCTGCGTGTCAGCTATATCTCCATCCTGGTGCCCATCGTTCAAAAGGACTGGATTATCTTCTCCGCCTACCCCGTCACCTGGACGGTCAGCTCCATCGTATTTTTGATCTTCTACTTCTGCACAGATTGGGTACACACCTACGAAAAGCGCCGGAAGAAACAACTGCAAAACAAATAAGAGAGAGGAGCCGAGGCTCCTCTCTTTTACTTGCTCTTCCGCTTTAAAAGCAATAGTATCCCGAAGGAAATTGCTGCCAGGAGAAAGAAGCCGTAGTTCTCTAAGAAGTATGTCAGGGAATAGCCGGAGACAGCGTAAGTATAATACTCCACAAGCAGATCCAGCACCGCATAGATCAGCAGCATAATGGCGGGGCCGCTGCCGATGGAAGCATTTTGTCCGTTGTTCATGGCACGGGCAATGCTGTTGGCTCTCAGCGCAAAGATCAGCATCAGCAGATGGACAGGGACGACAAGGAAGGTATGAGCAGCCCAGGGGAGCATCCGGTTATAATCATAATACCCATAGCTGCCAAAAATATAGGAGGCATTTTCAATCACGCTGGGCATATGCAGTGCCAGAGCCAGAATCCGCAGACAAAGGGCAATGATATGCAGCGACAGCGCAGCGCCGATGGAGCCGCGGTGTTTCGTTAAGCCGCCAATGGCCAGCAGGAGCAAACCGATGATGCAGATGAGATTGCTCCCCAACAGTACGACGGCCCGTAGAAAATCGAGAATATAAAACTCAAGCTGCTCAAGGAAGATGGGTAAAACAGGCAGCCATAAAACAAAGTCATAAATACTGACCGCAAGGAAAATCAGTGCGCTGATGAAAAACAGGGGATGCCGCAGGATCGGCACAAGGCGGGATTCGTAGGTAATGGACCGGGCAGAATAAGTGGCGCAGTGTACTACGGTCTGATTCTGAGCGAAAGCGGTTGCAGAGGATGCAGGAGCGGCATTTACAGCCTTACCGCAGCCGGGGCAGAACTTATCCCGATCAGCGATTTGGCTGCCGCACTTGGCACAGAACATAGGAATTCTCCTTTCTGTCTGATTTGGAAAAGCCCCACCCCGTGGTAGCGAGGTGGGGCTATGTTCATTTTAGTTGCCCAGATCCTCTACGTAGAGCTCACGCACTGCGTTGGGGTCGGCGGGCTTCGCCTCGGCCTTGGGAGCCTCAGCGGGCTTGGGATTGTTGCGGGCTTCCATGAACTTGCGGGCGACCTGGGGGAAGAGGGCGTAGGACAGGACGTCTTCCTCGCAGCGGATGATGTCCTTGGCTTCCTCACGGTACTTCTCCAGCTCGGGCTGCAGCAGGTCAGCGGGACGGCAGGTAATGACCTCGGCATCGCCGATGCACTTCTTGCGGACTTCCTCATTGACCTCGCCGGGCAGCTTGCCGTACTCGCCACGGAGCAGACCCTTGGACTCCTTGGGAACCATCTTGTAGCGCTCGCCGCCGATGATGTTCATAACGGCCTGCGTGCCAACGATCTGGCTGGTGGGCGTGACCAGGGGAGGATAACCGAAGTCCTTACGGACACGGGGCACCTCTGCCAGCACGTCATAGTAGCGGTCTTCCTGACCGGCCTGCTTCAGCTGACCCAGCATGTTGGACAGCATGCCACCGGGAACCTGATACATCAGAGCCTTGGTGTCGACCACCAGAACCTTGGGATCCAGAGTGCCTTCCTTCTTCAGGCGCTCGGAGACCTTGCGGAAGTGGGCAGCGGCCTCGTTCAGAGCCTTCAGATCCAGGCCGGTGTCACGGTCAGTGCCTTCCAGGGTGGCGACCAGAGCCTCGGTAGCGGGCTGAGAGGTGCCGTTTGCCATGGGAGACAGGGCGCAGTCCACGATGTCAACGCCGGCCTGGGCGGCCATGAGGTTGACCATATCGCCTGTACCGGCGGTATTGTGGGTGTGCAGGTGGATGGGAACGGAGACATTTTCCTTCAGCATCTTAACCAGCTCGTAGGCCTGGTAGGGGAGAAGGAGGTTTGCCATATCCTTGATGCAGATGGAGTCTGCACCCATCTTCTCCAGCTGCTTCGCCACGTT
>JAFQCY010000067.1 GCA_017399355.1 Oscillospiraceae bacterium | reverse complement strand
GGTGTTGCTTCGTGCGGAATCCCTCCGAGTCGCCTTTTCAAGGCGACCCACCTCCCTTTAACAAGGGAGGCATTGGGTGCCTCCAACAGTTCGAAAAACATCTATGTGACTTTATTTCAATTTCCATGATTGGAGCTTAGCCATTAGCTCACCGATAAACATCTATTCGACGTTTATACCAAATTTCCCCTTCGTACCGGCATCCTTGTACTATGCAAATGGGGAAAGCTGTGGTAAAATGGGAATGTCTTTTTTGGGGAGGTGCGGAAAGAATGAAGCGGATTTTGGTGACGGGCTTTGATCCCTTTGGCGGGGAGCTGATCAACCCCTCCTGGGAGGCGGTGAAGCGGCTTCCGGAGCAGATCGGCGACTGGGAAGTTCACAAATTGGAGCTGCCCACCGTGTTCTCCAAAGCGGCAGAGCTGGCCATTGATGAGGCCGAGCGGCGATCTGCTTCTGCCATTCTCTGTGTGGGGCAGGCCGGTGGACGGGATGCCCTGACTCCGGAGATGGTGGCCATCAATCTGCGCCATGCCTCCATTCCCGACAACCTTGGCCAGCAGCCCAAAGACGAGGCTGTGATCCCCGGCGCAGCTTGTGCCTATTTTGCCTCCCTGCCCGTGAGAAAAATGGCAGAGGCCATCCAAAATGCCGGGCTGCCTGCCCGGGTCTCTTACAGCGCCGGTACTTTTGTCTGCAATGATCTATTCTACACCCTGCGGCATTATTTTGATGCTGCAGAGGTGGGGGTTTGTTTTTTCCATGTCCCTTACCTGCCGCAGCAGGCAAAGGAAGGACAGCCTTCTCTGCCACTTCCGGACATTGTCCGGGGGCTGGAGCTGGCGATTTCCTGTATCTAAAGGAGGGGTTTCATGCTACCCGAAGGTTTTTCTCAGCGAATGCAGCGGCTTCTTGGGGCGGAATATCAGGACTTTCTCTCCTCCTATGAGCGCCCACGCAACACCGGTCTGCGCCTGAATCCTCTGAAAGCTGCATCCCCCTGCCTTCCTTTCTGCTCGGATGGAATTCCCTGGGAGGAGAACGGCTTTTATCTGGCAGAGGGCAGCCGTCCCGGTCTGCACCCCTATCACGATGCAGGGCTTTACTATCTGCAGGAGCCCAGCGCCATGGCACCGGCCCGTCTGCTCTGCCCGGAGCCGGGAGAGCGTGTGCTGGATCTCTGCGCCGCCCCCGGCGGTAAAAGCACCCAGCTGGGCGCAATGCTCCAGGGGGAGGGGCTTCTGGTCTGCAACGAGATCCATCCGAAACGTGCTAAAATTCTCTCTTCCAACATCGAGCGCATGGGCATTGCCAATGCCCTGGTGCTGAACGAGCATCCTGCCAGGCTGGAAGAGCGTTTCCCCTCTTATTTTGACCGTATTTTGGTGGATGCGCCCTGCTCCGGTGAGGGAATGTTCCGCAAGGAGGATGCCGCCGTCAGCGACTGGAGCGAGGAGACCGTGGCCATGTGCGCCGGACGGCAGCAGGAGATCCTGCACTCCGCCGCCCAAATGCTGCGTCCCGGCGGTGTGCTGGTCTACTCCACCTGCACCTTCTCCCCGGAGGAGAACGAGGGCGTGATCTCGGAATTTCTGAAAACCCACCCGGATTTCTCCGTGGAAGCCATTGAGCTGCCCTATTTCGACCGTGGGCGGCCGGAATGGGTGGAGGCAGCTGCCCCCGGGCTGGAGGGCTGCTTCCGCCTCTGGCCCCACAAGCTCAGGGGCGAGGGGCATTTCGCCGCCAGGCTTCGCCGGGGCGGTGATTCCTGCGGAGCGGAGCTGCCCTTGCATAAGGCCCTCCCCCTCCCCAAAGAAGTGAAGGCCTTCCTCAGCAGCAACCGCATCCGGGTAAGGGGCAAGGCTGTCCTGTTCGGCGAGACCGTCTACCTTGCCCCTGAAGAACTGCCCGAGCTGGCTGGCCTAAAGGTGCTGCGTGCCGGACTGGAGCTGGGTGAATTGAGAAAGGGCCGCTTTGTCCCCGGCCACGCCCTGGCCCTCTGGCTGAAGGAATTTCCCAGCAAGGCAGATTTCCCGGCAGACAGCCCGGAAATCAATGCCTATCTCCACGGCCAAACCCTTTTCGGAGCGCAGAAGGACTGGACTCTGGTCTGCTGTGACGGCTACAGCCTGGGCTGGGCCAAGGGCTCCGGCGGGATTCTGAAAAATCACTACCCCAAGGGACTACGCAGGCTCTGACAGCCTTCGACAATTTTCGCACAAACGTTTGCATTTTCGTCATCATTCCGTACTCTCTTGACATGAATATGCTACCGTTTTGTTATTTCCTCTTTACAAATCGGTAAATTTGTGGTAAGATAACAATTGCCTAAATTTGGCCTAACAAGACTTTTACCATACTGCATATACTGTGCATATGAGAGGATTATATATGACTTATTACAAGATTCAGGGCGGAACGCCCCTGTTTGGTACGGTAACCGTCAGCGGTGCCAAGAATGCTGCCGTAGCGATTTTGCCCGCTGCCCTCCTGGTCAACGGTGTCTGCCGCATTGAAAACGTTCCCGACATTTCCGATGTCCGTCTGCTGCTGGAGATTCTGGCCGATATGGGTGCCGGTATTCGCCGCCTGAGCCCCAATACCCTGGAGATCGACTGCACCCGTGTCCACGATGCTGAGGCCTCCGATGCCCTGGTTCGCAGGATCCGTGCCTCATACTACCTGATCGGTGCCCAGTTAGGCCGCTTTGGCCATGCCAAGGTCGCTCTCCCCGGTGGCTGTAATTTCGGCCCCCGTCCCATTGATCAGCACATCAAGGGCTTCCTGGCCCTGGGCGCTGAGGTCACTGAGCAGAGCGGCTATGTGATCGCCACCGCTCCCGAGACCGGCCTCTACGGCGGCAGAGTCAACCTGGACGTAGTTTCCGTGGGCGCAACCATGAATATCATGATCGGCGCTGTGCTCTCTAACGGCACTACCATCATCGAAAATGCTGCCAAAGAGCCCCATATCGTCGACCTTGCCAATTTCCTGAATACCATGGGTGCCAAGGTCTCCGGCGCAGGTACAGACGTGATCAAGATCCGTGGGGTGAAGAGCCTTCACGGCGGCTTCTACTCCATCATCCCCGACCAGATCGAAGCCGGCACCTATATGGCCGCTGCTGCCGCCGCCGGTGGCGATGTGCTGATCCAGAACGTGATCCCCAAGCACATGGACTGCATCAGCGCCAAGCTCCGTGAGATGGGCGCCAAGGTCACGGAATATGACGATACCATCCGTGTACAGCGGACAGCTCGGCTCCACCGTGCCAATGTGAAGACCATGCCCTACCCCGGCTTCCCCACAGATATGCAGCCCCAGATCGCTGTGTGCATGGCCCTGGCCAGCGGCATCAGCGTAGTTACAGAGAATATTTATGATACCCGCTTCCGCTACTGCGCGGAGCTGAACCGCATGGGCGCCTCCATTAAGGTGGACACCAAGAAGGCTGTGATCAGCGGCGTAGAGAAGCTGGAGGGCTGCACCGTCCATGCCTGCGACCTGCGGGCCGGTGCTGCCATGGTCATCGCGGGTCTGGCTGCCCAGGGCGAGACCATTGTAGAGGACATTCAGTATATCGAGCGTGGCTACGAGGATCTGGTAGGCAAGCTGGAGGGCTTGGGCGCAAGCATCAAGCGCATCGAAAAACCTGACCATTCCGCTGCCCCTGCTGCGGGCTAAACAAGCAACCCACAAGGGGCTGTCTCAAGGAGGCAGCCCCTTGTTTGTTCATACGCATCATAAGGAGCTGAGAGTATGGATATTTTTGTCACTGTTCTGGAATTGATCGGTACGGTGGCCTTTGCGGCCTCCGGCGCACTGACCGCTATGAAAAAGCATATGGATCTGCTGGGGATCGTGGTTCTGGGCGTGGTCACCGCCATTGGCGGCGGTATCATCCGGGATCTGATCTTAGGCGCCACACCGCCCTTTGCCTTCCGGGATCCGGTCAGCGCTTTTGTGGCCATCGGCACCTCTCTGCTACTCTTTATCCCCCAGCTGCGCCGTCCCCTGATGCGGAATCAGAAGGTTTTTGACCTGGCCATGTTCTTTATGGACTCCCTGGGGCTGGGTATTTTCACCGTCATGGGCATCTGGATCGCCATGGATCTCTCCCCCGACCGCAGCCGCTTCCTCCTGACCTTTGTGGGTGTGATCACCGGCGTGGGCGGCGGCGTGATCCGTGACGTGCTGGCCGGGCAAACTCCCTACATCTTTGTCAAGCATATCTATGCCTGCGCCTCTCTGGTAGGGGCTGTCATCTGCGCCTTCCTTTGGAAGCTGCTGCCGGAATATGCCGTAATGCTGCTGGGTGTGGCAATTATTTTGTTCATTCGGATTCTTTCCGCCCATTTTCGCTGGAATCTGCCACGGGTCAATCGTGTATAATTGTGTCAGATTCCATAGAAAGGGGCAATGCAGATGCGAAAGCTGTGCCTGATTTTGGCCCTATCCCTGTTGCTTAGCTGCACGGTGCAGGGAGGCGCCTTCTCCAAAACGACAGAATTAGATGCCCTCTTTACCACGGAGGAGCTGATGGATGCCACCGTAGCGGAGCTGACCGTTGCCATGATCAGCGGAAGGCTTACGGCAGAGAAGCTGGTGCAGATGTACATAGACCGCATCGAGGCCTACGATCAAGCCCTGGGCCTGAACAGCATCATCAGCCTGAATCCCCAGGCTGCGGAGGAGGCCAGAAAGGCAGACGAAGCCCTTGCCTCCGGCAGGATCCTGGGTAGGCTCCACGGCATCCCGGTGCTGGTGAAGGACAACATCGATGTGGCCGGGATGGCCACCACCTGCGGCGATATCAACCGCCGCAACGAGATCGCCAAAGCCGATTCCCGGGTGATCACCCTGCTGAAAAATGAGGGGGCCATTATTCTGGGCAAGACCAATATGTCGGAATATGCCGTATCCGGTGCGGAGTCCTCCTCCACCATGGGCGGCACGGTGCATAACGCCTATGACCTGAAGCGCACCCCTGCCGGTTCCTCCGGCGGTACTGCCGTGGCCGTCACCTGCAATTTTGCCGCTGTGGGTTTGGGGACAGATACCTCCTCCTCCATTCGCCGCCCGGCCAGCTTTGCCAATATTGTGGGACTGAGGCCCAGCTTTGGCCTGGTGAGCCAGCATGGCCTCTACTGCCTCAATGAGGGGCAGGATATCATCGGCCCCATGTGCCGCAATGTGGAGGATGCGGCGCTGCTGCTGGATATTCTGGCCGGAAGCGACTCCAACGACCGGGAATCTGAAGGCGCAGACCGGCTGATCCCGGCAGAGGGCTATACTGCCGCTCTGAATGCACAGGGCCTGGAGGGCAAGCGGATCGGTTACCTTGCCTCCTCCTTTGGAAGCAGCTACTACCAATTAGACGGGAAGATCGAGGGGCTGGTTGAGCAGGCAAAGCAGCTTCTGATCCAGGGCGGTGCGGAGCTGGTGGATCTGTCTGCCGCACTTACCGACGAGCAGGTCTACCAATGGAGCGTGCGCAATGCCCGCAGTGCCTGCAATGAGATCCGAACCAAGGTAGCTGCGATCCTGGAAGAGCATGACATCGATGCCGTGATCTATCTGTCCCAGCTGGACGTGGCCGAGCTGCAGAACTATGCCTGGGACGAATCCAACAACAATCCTACCTGCTATATCAACGTTTTCGGCCCCATCGGCGGTCTTCCGGAGGTCATGGTACCCATGGGCTTTTCTAAGGCAGATTCCGAAAACGGCTTCGACTATCCCCTGCCCCTGGGCTTATCGATCTTCTCCGGCTACGGGGCAGATCAGGAGGTGCTTCAGATCGCCTATGCCTTCCAGCAGCTGGCCCAGGCCCGGCAGCAGCCGCCCTTTACCCCTTCCCTTCCCGATGCACAGCTGGAGGCCCTCGGGCAAAAGCTGCTGCAGGAGGCAGCAGCCATGGAAGAAGCCTCTGCAGCAGTACAGGAGGCGGCAGGGGTGCTGGAGCGTATTTGCATGGCGCCTTCAGAGGATGACAGCCGTTCCCCGGTGACGGTACAGGCCTATGAGGGGGCCGTCCGCCAACTGGCAGAGGCAATGGATGCCCATACCGCAGCTCTGCAGCCATCGGAGCCGGAACCGGAGGCAGCGTCCCCCCCAGCCTCGGAGATCATAACGTTTACCTTCCCCACAGAAGAGACTCCTGCAGCGGAAGCTCCGCAGGAAAAGGATCTCGCATTTCTGTGGTACTTCCTGCCGGTTCTTCTTGTGATCCCTGCAGGACTATGGCTTCTGCTGCGCCACAAAAAGAAAGCAGCCACAAGGAACTAAGTTTTTCTCCCCTCTGTCATTGACAGAGGGGATTCATTTCGCTAAAATATAGAATAGCAGAATATGCGAGCGGTACTGTCCGCCAGTCGAATTGCTTCGATGACCGGGGTACCTCTAAAACAAATGGAGGTACAAAAGACTATGGCTAAAGAATTTCCCCTGAATGTAAAGACACCCCGTTCCCTGACCTATGTGACCCGCAACATCCCCGAGGTGACCGTGGAGCAGCGTGAGCGTGCTCTGGCCGCCACCCACTACAATGAATTCGCCTTCCCCGCCGGTATGCTCACCGTGGATATGCTCTCTGACTCCGGCACCACCGCCATGACCGATGTCCAGTGGGCCAGCATGTTCCTGGGCGACGAGTCCTATGCCCGTAACAAGGGCTACTATGTGCTGCTGGATGCCTTCCGTGATATTTTTGAGCGTGGGGGCGAGAAGAATTGGAAGAAGTCCATTGACCTGATCCGCACCAACTGCACCGATATCGACAAGATGATGAACGAGCTGTATCTGTGCGAGTACGAGGGCGGCCTCTTCAACGGCGGCTCTGCCCAGCTGGAGCGCCCAAACACCTTCATCCTGCAGCAGGGGCGTGCGGCAGAATCCGTACTCTTTGAGCTGGTGCGCAAGATCATGAACCAGCGCCATCCCGGCAAGGTATTTACCATTCCCTCCAACGGCCACTTCGACACCACCGAGGGCAATATCAAGCAGATGGGCTCCATTCCCAGAAACCTCTATAACAAGGAGCTGCTCTATGAAGTCCCCGAAGGCGGCAAATATGAGAGAAATCCCTTTAAAGGCGACATGGACGTGAAGAAGCTGGAGCAGCTGATCGAGACCGTGGGCCCCGAAAATGTGCCCCTGATCTACACCACCATCACCAACAATACCGTCTGCGGCCAGGCCGTTTCCATGAAGTCCATCCGTGAGACCGCCAAGATCGCCGAGAAGTATGACATTCCCTTTATGTTCGACGTGGCCCGCTGGGCAGAGAACTGCTACTTCATCAAGGTCAATGAGCCCGGCTACGAGGATAAGTCCATCGCCGAGATCGCAACGGAGATGTTCTCCTACTGCGATGGCTTCACCATGTCCGCCAAGAAGAACGGCCATGCCAACATGGGCGGCATGCTGGCCTTCCGTGACAAGGGCCGCTTCTGGAAAAAGTTCTCCGACTTCAATGAGGACGGCACGGTCAAGACCGATGTGGGCGTGCTGCTGAAGGTCAAGCAGATCTCCTGCTTCGGCAATGACTCCTACGGCGGTATGTCCGGCAGAGATATTATGGCGCTGGCAGCCGGTCTCTATGAGGAGTGCAACTTCCACTACCAGGAGGCCCGTGTGGAGCAGTGCGAATACCTGGCACAGGGCTTCTACAAGGCCGGAGTCAAGGACGTGATCCTGCCTGCCGGTGGCCACGGCGTGTACATCAACATGACCGAGTTCTTCGACGGCAAGCGTGGCCACGAGACCTTTGCCGGTCAGGGCTTCTCCATTGAGCTGATCCGCCGCTACGGCATCCGCACCTCTGAGCTGGGCGACTATTCCATGGAATACGACCTGAAGACCCCGGAGCAGCAGGAGGAGCTGTGCAACGTGGTTCGCTTTGCAGTGAACCGCAGCCAGCTGACCCAGGAGCATATGGACTACGTCATCGCCGCCGTAAAGGCCCTGTACGAGGATCGGGAGAGCATCCCCAATATGCGCATTGTCAAGGGCCGCACCCTGCCCATGCGCCACTTCCACGCTTTCCTGGAGCCCTATGCCAACGAAGAGAAGTAAACAATAGATAATAACAGCGCCGAATGGTTTTTGTCCCATTCGGCGCTTGTTTCCTGTTTAGGATTCTTTGGGGAGGTCACGCATGGTCAGGCTGATGCGCTTGCGCTTCTGATCCACTTCCAGCACGGCGACCTTGACGATATCGCCCACGCTGACCACCTCGGAGGGGTGCTTGATAAACTTGTTGCAGACCTTGGAGATATGCACCAGGCCATCCTGGTGGACACCGATATCCACGAAGACACCGAAGTCGATGACGTTACGCACTGTGCCCTTCAGCACCATGCCGGGCTTCAGATCCTTCATTTCCAGCACGTCCGTCCGCAAAATGGGAGGGGGCAGCTCGTCACGGGGGTCCCGCCCGGGCTTGCAAAGCTCCTTGGCGATATCCCGGAGGGTGGGAACGCCCACGCCGCAGGTCTCGGCGGCCTTTGCGGCACCATAGGCCTCCAGACGGGCATTGAGCTCCTGCAGTTTGCCCGCCACCACATCGCTGAGGCTGTAGCCGCAGAGCTCCAGGAGCTTCTCCGCAGCGGCATAGGACTCGGGGTGGACACCGGTATTATCCAATATCTGCTTGCTCTCCGGCACACGGAGGAAGCCTGCAGCCTGCTCATAGGCCTTGGCGCCCAGCTTGGGCACCTTCAGCACCTGCTTACGGGAGGTAAAGGCACCATTCTCCTCACGGTAGGTGACAATGTTCTTGGCAATGGTATTATTGAGACCGGCCACACGGCGCAGCAGAGAGGGAGAGGCGGTATTGAGATCCACACCCACCGCATTAACGCAGTCCTCCACCACGCCGCCCAGGGCCTCATCCAGGCGCTTCTCGGGCAGGTCATGCTGATACTGCCCCACACCGATGGCCTTGGGGTCGATCTTCACCAGCTCTGCCAGGGGATCCTGCATACGGCGGGCAATGGAGACCGCAGAGCGGAGGTTGACATCAAACTGGGGGAATTCCTCTGCCGCCAGGGGGGAGGCGGAATAAACCGAGGCTCCTGCCTCAGAGACGATCATATATGCAACGCCCTTGACCTTGGTCAGCAGCTCGCAGACCGCATTCTCCGTCTCACGGGAGGCCGTGCCGTTGCCGATGGCAATATGCTCGATGCCATGCTTGCGGATCAGGCGCTCCAGGGTGCGGATGCCGTCCTCCCGGCGGGCAGCGGACTGGGTAAGGTAGACAATGGAGGTATCCAGCACCTTGCCCGTAGAATCCACCACAGCCACCTTGCAGCCGTGGGCATAGCCGGGGTCAAGGCCCATGGTCACATGGCCCTTGACCGGAGGCTGCATCAGCAGGGGGCGGAGATTCAGAGCGAAATTATGAATCGCGCCTTCATTGGCGGCATCGGTCAGGGCGGTGCGCAGCTCACGCTCCATGCTGGGAGCAATGAGGCGGTCGTAGGCATCCTCTGCGGCGGCACGAACCAGGGCGGTGGCAGCGCTGCCGGGGATCAGAACTGCACGGCGCACGGGAATCAGAGCCTGCTCCCGATCCATCTGCAGGCTGACCTTCAGGAAGCCCTCCCGCTCGCCACGGTTCAGGGCCAGCACCTGATGCCCGGCCATCTTGGACAGGGGCTGGGAGAATTCAAAATACAGCTGATAAACCGCAGCATCACCCTCCGGTTCCTGGCCCTTGGCCAGGGCGCTGCCCACTACTGCCTGACGCTGCATAGTTTCCCGGAGACTCTTGCGGATAGCGGCATCGTCAGACACCATCTCGGCGATGATATCCGAGGCACCTGCCAGGGCTTCTTCTACGGTATTGACCCCCAGGTCGGCACTGACATAAGCCTCTGCCAGCTCCTCGGGAGCGGGGAGATCCCTGCTCTGGGCGAAAAGCTGCAGTGCCAGGGGCTCCAGGCCCTTCTCCTTGGCGATGGTGGCACGGGTGCGGCGCTTGGGCTTATAGGGGCGGTAGAGATCCTCCAGCTCAGAGAGCGTCTTGGCCTTCTGGATGGCTGCGCTCAGCTCCTCGGTCAGCTTGCCCTGGTTCTCAATGGAGCGGCAGATCTCCTCCCGGCGCTGAGCCAGATTGCGCAGATACTGCAGACGGTCTGCCAGCTCACGGAGGGTAGTATCATCCATAGAGCCGTGAAGCTCCTTGCGGTAACGGGCGATAAAGGGAATGGTATTCCCCTCGTCCAAAAGGGTGACCACGTTCTCAATATAAGTCAGAGGCTGATTCAGCTCAGCCGAAAGCTGCTTTAAAATTTCTTCCATAAATATCCTCCTGAAAATTGCTCCAAGTATTATAGCACAGTTTTCCCAAAATGAAAAGAGGAAAAAGCAACATGGCTGCCATGGCAAAAAAGCAACAGGGCTGCCATGGCAGCCCTGTTACGGATCCTTATGTGCCGGCTTCTGTGAGGAAGGAGGCGAAGGAGTAGATATCGGTATAGCGGGAGACATAGTAGCGACTGACCAGGAAGGGATCGTCAGAGGTATTGTAGAGGCCGCCATTCATCTTCAGGCCGAAGAGATAGTAGCGCTCACCCACCTCCAGAGTCAGGTCGCTGTATCCGCCAGAGGGATAGCAAAGCACATAGGGCACACGGCCGGTGATCCGGGCGAGCACCCGCTGGGATTCACCCAGCTCCCAAACCAGGCTCTCCTCGCCCATATAGTTCAGGTAGTCATGGGTGTAGGCATGGCTCTGGATAGAGACCAGGCCGGAATCAGACAGCTCCTTGATCTCCTCCTCGGTCATCTTATGGTTGGTACCGGGGGCATTGCCGATGACAAAAATAGTAGCCTTGACCTGATACTTCTGCAGCAAGGGATAGAGCTCGGAGTAGTTATCATCATAGCCATCATCGAAGGTCAAAATCACGGGCTTATCATAGTCCTCTACATAAGCCAGATCCTCAAACCAGATGGGATCGTAGCCGTTATCCACCAGGTAGGCAAGCTGCTCCTCCATATCCGAGGGGCTCACAAAGAGCTCGTTGATGCCCCACATATTGTCGCTGACCGCATGGTACATCAGCACAGGGACATTGACATCGGCAGGGATCTCAAAGGGACGGCAGGCAGGGGTGATGTAAAGATCGCCGCTCTCGGAATCGGTATAGATGGGATACTGCAGGGCCTCTACCAGCTGGTGGAACAGGATATAGGGCACATCCTCATGAACCAGCACCGCATCGGTAACGGAATGGGTCTGACCATTGACCGTCAGGTCTGTACCATCCTCAGAGACGGCTACCTGATCCAGCCTGCCGCTCATGGTAAGCGGCTCCTGGCTATCCAGGCTGAGGCCGCTGCGATCGGCAAAGGTCTGGGCGGCAATATAGTCCTGGCCATTGATCTCATAGAGCTCCACCGTTTCTCCGTTAAGGTAGATCACGTCCTCCTGGAGGATCAGCTCCAGGGGAGGCTCTGTGGTAGTGGGGGGCTCCGTGGTGGGAGGCTCGGTGGTGGGGGGCTCCGTGGTGGGCTCGGTAGTGGAAGGTGCGGTGGTGGTGGGTTCTGTGGAAGGAGCATCGGGGCTTCCGGAGTCTGTAAAGTAAAGCACTCCCGCTACGATAATCAGCAGAACCAGAATGACAGATAAAACAATAATCGCTGCTTTCATAATTACTTCTCTTCCAGAATTTTATTCAGCTCGTGCATGAAGCTGTTGATGTCTTTGAACTGGCGGTACACCGAGGCAAAGCGCACATAGGCCACCTCGTCCAGGGGCTTGATCCGTTCCATGACCATCTCGCCGATCTTACCAGTGGAGACCTCACGATCCAGAGAATTCTGAACCAGCTGCTCGATCTCCGTAGCCACGGCCTCCAGGTCTGCCATGCTGACCGGGCGCTTCTCGCAGGCACGAACCATGCCACGCAAAAGCTTATTGCGGTCAAAGGGCTCACGGCTATTGTCTTTCTTCACCACCATCACCGGCAGGCTCTCAACGGTCTCGTAGGTGGTAAAACGCTTCTGACAGGACAGGCATTCTCTGCGGCGGCGGATACTCATGGAATCCTCAGAGTGACGGGAATCCACGACCTTGCTCTCCTGATAACCGCAATAGGGGCATTTCATAGGTATCTCTCCTTCTCTGGGTTCAAGATTTAGTCTCATTTTACCAAATTACATACAAAATGTCTACCCCTTTTTGTAAAATCAATGGAGCGCAGCTAAAATCCCGGCTTTCGCCATGCAAAAATCGCTCTGCAGAACATAGACATTTTTCACATTTATTTGCAATATGAATTGCGTATTTTTGTATTATATGATATAATTGCTCTATCTTATTCACAAGGAGGTCCCTATGAAATTCAAACAGGCTCTTTGGGGCGGCGACAAACCGGGCCGTGCGGTCACCTTAGGTATCCAGCACGTCTTCGCCATGTTTGGCTCTACCGTCCTTGTCCCTGCACTGACGGGATTGGATCCCGCAGTTACCCTGCTTTCCATGGGCATCGGCACCTTGATTTTCCACCTGGTCACCCGGGGCATGGTTCCGGCCTTCATGGGCTCCAGCTTCTCCTTCATTGCCTCCATCAGCGCCGTGGGTGCCTACTGTACGGATCACTCCATCGGTAATTTTGCCTCTTATGTGGGCTGGGGTATCATTGCCTCAGGTGTCTTGTACCTGATCCTGTCGCTGCTGGTGAAGCTATTCGGCGCAAAACGGATCACCGGCTTCTTCCCACCCATCGTCACCGGCTGCATGATCATCATCATCGGCATGATGCTGGCCCCCACTGCCATGGGCAACATCACCACCGCCATCGGTGATATCCCCATGTGGAAAAACTGGGTCGTAGCCATTACCACCATTACCGTGATCATCCTCGTGATGTTCTTTACCCGGGGCTTTATCAAGCTGGTTCCGATCCTCATCGGTATTATCGCAGGTTACCTGCTGGCATTGGCGCTGGGCATGGTAGATACAACCTCTGTTGTAGAAGCAAAGTGGTTCGCACTGCCCCAGGTCAGCCTGCCCGCCATCACCAACTGGGATGCCGTTATTTTCTCCGTAACGCTGATTGCCCCCATCTCCGTTGTGACCTTTGTGGAGCATGTGGGTGATATCACAGCAAACGGTGCGGTAACCGGCCATAACTACATCGAGGAGCCCGGTCTGCACCGCACCCTTCTGGGCTGCGGCCTGGCCTCCATCTTCTCCGGCGGCATGGGCGGCCCTGCTGCCACCACCTACTCCGAAAACACCGGCGTGCTGGCTGCCACCCGGAACTACAACCCCGCAACCCTGCGGATCGCCGCCGTGTTCGCCATCGTCCTGGCCCTCTTCGGCAAGGTCTCCGGCGTGCTGAGCAGCATCCCCGCTCCGGTCATGGGCGGTGTTTCCGTAATTCTCTTCGGCATGATCGCCTCTGTCGGCCTAAGGATGCTGGTGGAAAACAAGGTCGACTTCACCAAGAGCTATAACCTGGTCATCGCCGCCGTGATGCTGGTGATCGGCCTGGGCCTCTCCGGCGGAATTGACATCGGCAATATCAACATCTCCGGTACCGCCATCGCCGCTGTATTGGGTGTGATCCTCTCTAAGCTTCTCCCCAAGGAAGAGAGTGAGGACCGCAAGAAGAAGCCCCACCCCGTAAGCAAGAAAAAGAAAAAGTAACAAAAAGAGTCCGGTGTGCCGCAGGCACACCG
>JAFQCY010000066.1 GCA_017399355.1 Oscillospiraceae bacterium | reverse complement strand
GTGTCGTAGCGGTTCAGGAGTTCAACCTGGATATCGCTGACGGCGAATTCATCGTGCTGGTCGGTCCTTCCGGCTGCGGCAAGTCCACCACCCTCCGTATGGTGGCAGGTCTGGAAGAGATCACCGACGGCGAGCTGTACATCGACGACCGTCTGGTCAACGACGTAGCTCCCAAGGATCGTGACATCGCCATGGTCTTCCAGAACTATGCCCTCTACCCCCACATGACCGTCCGTGAGAATATGGCCTTCTCCCTGAAGCTGAAGAAGCTGCCCAAGGCCGAGATCAACGAGAAGGTGGATGAGGCTGCGGAGATCCTGGGCATCACCGAGTTCCTGGATCGCAAGCCCAAGGCTCTGTCCGGCGGTCAGCGCCAGCGTGTGGCCATTGGCCGTGCCATCGTCCGTAACCCCAAGGTCCTGCTGATGGACGAGCCCCTGTCCAACCTGGACGCCAAGCTGAGAAACCAGATGCGTGCCGAGATCATCAAGCTCCGCAAGCGCATCCAGACCACCTTTATTTATGTGACCCATGACCAGACCGAGGCCATGACCCTGGGCGACCGCATCGTCATCATGCGTGACGGCTTCATCCAGCAGATCGGCACGCCTCAGGAGGTCTTTAACCATCCCAAGAATCTCTTCGTTGCAGGCTTCATCGGCACGCCTCAGATGAACTTCTTCCCCGCCAAACTGCTGAAGCGTGGCAATGGCTACTGCGTGCAGATGCTGGGCAAGTTCGTGGAGCTTACCGAGGGCCAGAATGCCGCCCTGAAGGCCGCCGATGCGCCCGAGATGGAGATCATCGCCGGTATCCGTCCCGTGAATATGAGCCTGGCCGATGGCGAGGGCTTTGATGCCGTGATCGATGTCTCCGAGATGATGGGCAGCGAGCTGCACCTGCATATGAGCATCGAGGAGGGCAAGGACGTGGTGGCCGTGATCCCCACGGCGAACCTGGATCTGAACAAGACCCGCAGCGGCTCTGCCGTGCGGTTCACCTTCGATCCGGCCCTGATGCACCTCTTTAATGCCGAGACCGAGGAGAACCTCATCTGAATTCTATAAACAACCAGGCTGCTCTGCCAGAAAGCGGAGCAGCCTGGTTTTGTTGGAAACAGAAATGACAGGGAGAAGCATAAGCGGAACTTTAGCGTTGGAGTGGTGAATGATGAATCGTGAATGGTGAATGGCGAAGGTATGCGCTTTGCGCATTGATTTTAAATAAATCGGCGGAGCCGATACCTCCATTATTCACGATTCACCATTCGTTATTCACCAAATATAAATTTCCGTTTATGGCGCAGATCCTTTCCTCTGCTGCTGGCGGTAAGAGCAAGAAAAATCGGAAAGGATCAGCGGAAGTCGGAGGCGTAGACGTTGGTCATGTCCAGGGTGTAGCCCCAACCGGTCAGATCATCGGAGAGATAGGAATACTCGAATAAGATCCCATTTTGCTCATAGTACCCAAAAGCAGTGCCTTCCAGCGTGGCATTGGCATAGGCAGTAAATGCTGCGACTTGGGTTTGGAATGCGCCGTCCTGATCCAGGGTGGGGTCTACGGCCATAAGGTAATAGTGCTGCAGATTTGCGTCTGCCTCGGTGTAGAAGATCAGGCTGGTACACCAGACCTTTCTGCTGTTTCGATCCTCATAGGTAAACGTGGAGGTGTCGGCGTAGAAAAACTGGAGAAACGCAGCCGTCTCTCCCGTCTGGACTTCGACCATCAGACCGGTTTCGCTGTCCGTGATCTGATAGGTGAAGGGGTCGTTGTATGCCTCGGCAATGGCGGCCATCCGCGCCATAAATTCCTCCGGTGTATACAGGAACAGCTCATCCCGGATCAGGCTGTCCAGCACTTCGGTTTCGGTGCCGGTCTGTATGCCGCAGCGTGTACACAGCTGCTCCTTTTCTATGGTGCAGGCGGTGATGTCTATGGTTTCCGTCCATTCTCCGGGGCTGTGGCCCAGGGCCTCGCCCTCGGTCTCGCCGCAGCTCTCGCAGGTCTTGGGGCTGAGGCAGTCGGCCTCCCTCCAGCGGTGGTCGCAGCTGCAGCCGCTCAGAAGCAGCAGACTCAGGGCCAGCAGAATCAGCAGTGTCTGTTTCATCGTGAGATTCTCCTCCTCCTGTATGATGATGCTTCTATTGTAGCATATGGGGCGATATTTGACAAGTAGATACTCTTGCGGAAAAGGGTGGGGGATACGCTATGCTACAGTTGACAAATATAGAAATATATTTTATAATGGTTCTACAATAGTCTCCTCGGAGACCTTCGGGAGGTAGAGATGAAATGAAAACAAAGCTACTTGCGGCGATCCTTTGCTTTGCGCTACTTTTGACTCTGGGCGTTGTGCCCGTTTCTGCCCGGGAGGCGGGCGGCTTTACCTATGAGATCGTGGAGAATGAGGCGGTGATCACCGGCTGCACGCTGGAGGGGGATCGCGTTACCCTGCCGGAGGAGCTGGGCGGCTACCCTGTGACCACGGTGGGGGCGGATGCGTTCCGGGACAAGACCTATCAGACCATCATCGTGCCCCCTTCCATTATGCGGATCGGGAACAATGCCTTCTACGGCTGCAACAATGCGGCGATCTATCTTCAGGCAGAGCGGCTGTTCTGCGGTATGCGGCCCTTTGTGGGTGTAAGTAAGGTCTGTGTTTACGATACGAAGTCTGCGGAATACGCCCATGGCACAAGCTTTATTTATGATCTGCGGGATTTCCCCTGCGATCCCTGGCTTCTGGAGCCGCAGCAGTCCGGGCGCTTTACCTATGCCATCCACGAGGGGGAGGCGCTGCTGCTGAAGATCTCCGGAAGCGGCCAGGTGACGGTGCCCGACCAGCTGGGCGGCTGTCCGGTGACCTGGATCGGTGCCCACTGCCGGGATACTCAGGAGCCGATACAGCTGGTTTTACCTGACAGCGTGCGCCATATCTCCTATGGGGCATTTCGGGAGTATGGCGGCCTGGAGCTTCCGGCCTTGCCGAAGTCTCTGGAATATGTGGGCGCCTACGCCTTTTACATGAAAAATCTGGGCCTGAATACCTTCCCGGATGCCCTGCGCTATGTGGGGGATCGGGCCTTTCTGTCCTGCGGGATGGAGGATATCCGGCTGAACGAGGGCCTGGAGTACCTGGGTGAGCGGGCTCTTTACGGTAACAATGTTCTCGGCATCACCATTCCCTCTACGGTGCGCTATATGGGCCCGGAGGCGGTGCCTGCCAAGATCATGACCGTACTGAGCAGAGATGTCTCCTGCAAGTACGCCTTTGAGAAGACGGATCGGGTCATCGCCTATGCCGGGAGCACCGCCCATACGGAGGCCAGCCGCCTGGGCATCGAGTTCGAAGACCTGGAGACCGGGGAGGCGGTAAAAACCTCCTATACCACCCATGTCGCCGGCATTGACTATCGGGTGACCGGGAGCGGCGCTATGGTCATCTCCTCCTCCACCAAGCAGAAGCAGCTGGTGCTGCCGGAGACCGTAGACGGAAAGCCTCTGATGGCCATCCGGGAATCTGCCTTCAGAGATCTGCCCCTGGAGACCATCGTCATCCCCGATACGGTTACCCAGCTGGGGGAGAAGGCCTTCTGGAACTGCGAGAACCTCTATTCCGTCGTGATGCCGGAGGGGCTGGAGATGATTGCAGAGGGGTGCTTTGACAACTGCCAAAATCTCTCTATGGTCTATCTGCCGGAGAGCTGTACCGTTTACCAAAGAGGTTTCTACGAATCCGAGCATAATAGCGGGATCGCCATAAATTGCAGCCTGCCCTTCTGCTATGTGGTCAAAAAGAGCGGCAAGGCAGAGCGCCTCCTTGCGGGGATAAGCTCTTCCCATCGGGTCTTCTATACCCGGGAGGGCTGCCGCTACCTGGCAGATGACTGGGGCATCTACGAGGTCGAGGGCGGGGAGGCGACCCTGATCGCCCTGTATCGTGCAACGTGGGAGATAGATCGGAAATACAAAGGCTCTGATACGATCTATTCGATTCCTGTGACCAGGGTCGCAGACCATGCACCCTGGGTCAAGGGGGCGTTTCATTCCATGAGCCTGGGCTACTATGTCCGGGAGCTGGGCGAGGGCGTGGTCAGCAACTCCCAGGTGAACGAGTTGTCGGTGGGGCCTCTGATCCGGAAGCTGCCGGTGCCCCTCTTCAGCAATACGTATTCCTGCTGTATCTACGGCTATTCCGGCACCTACGCCGAGCGTTATGCCCTGGAGCAGGGCATCAAGTTCTATGCCTACGGCACCACCTCCTTTACCGATGTGCCGAAGGATGCCTGGTACCACGATGAGGTGACGAGCTGCTACTGGCTGGGCTTTATGAACGGCACCTCCTCCACCACCTTTGAGCCGGAGAGCAGCACGACCCGGGCCATGATGGCCCAGGTGCTGTACAATATGTCCGGGACACCGCCTCACGTTACCTGGACGGCTTTTGAAGATGTTCCGGACGATGCCTGGTATGCCCAGGCGATCAGCTGGTGCGTGGATCAGCAGCTGGCCAAGGGCGTTAGCGCCACCCACTTCGCCCCGGAGGAGAAGGTCACCCGGGAGCAGGTGGCGACCTTCCTCTTCCGCTATGCGGAGGCCTGCGGCTTCTATGTGCTGAACCAGGCGGAGCTGAGCGGCTTCTCCGACCGGGGGAAGGTCTCGGCCTATGCCCTGGATGCGGTGGAGTGGGCAGTGGCTGAGGGGATCATCCGGGGCGATGATGCGGGAAAGCTGAATCCCACCGGCTCTGCCACCCGGGCTGAGATCGCCGCTATGCTGGTGCGCTTCTACGAGTATACCTTAGACCAATAAAGAGCAACAAAAACCCCCGCTGCGGTTTCTGCAGCGGGGGTTTTGCACAGGGCCGGTTCAGCTCCACCAGCCTGTGCTGCGGCATTCTTCGGGATAGACATCCGTCCAGCCGATGGTGTAGGCGGTGAAATTGCCGATGGTGTTATAGGAGATGTCGTAGTAGACCGTGAGCATCAGGTCGTTGGGGTAGAGGTTCTGGGCCATGGTCAGGCGGGTGGGGTAGTCGCCGTAGGGATCGTAGTAGTCCTCGGCACCGTAGAGGTGCAGGGTCTCATGGGCGATGGTGGAGGGGCAGGTGGGGGTGAAGTTGCTGTTATAGCTGCTGTAGACCACGCAGTGCTCCATATAGGTGTAGCCATCGTCAAACTGGTCATTGAGGCAGTAGGAGCGGCCGGGCTTGTCCACCAGGGTCATGAAGATCACCTCGTCGCTGCCGTAGTGCCGCTTCATGCTCTCGTGAAGCTGCTCCGGGGAGCTGTAGCCCAGGCAGGTGGCGGCGGTAGAGAGCAGGTCGGTATTGTAGCTGCCGTCCATGAGATCCGTGTCGATATAGCCGGGGTATCGCATGGTCACGCCATCCACCCCCGTGGCATAATATCCGGGGACGAAGTCTAAGTAGACGGAGCGATTGGCCGCCTGAGTTTCTAAGTAGTCCAGGCCGGGGATCATGGTGTTGTACCAGAAGCTGCTGATCTCCTCTTCGGTCCAGCTGCTCTCATAGTCGTCCATAAAGAACATTACGACAGGGCGCTGGCCGCTGAGCTTCCGGCACTGGCCCAGGTCATAGGTGGGGCGGGTCATGGAGCTGCCGGTGCGGACACCGTTATCCATAAAGCGGAAGAGGAAGGTGGCGCACTGGGCACGGGTACAGCCTCCTTCGGGGCTCAGGTGGGTCTCATCGGTGCCCTTGATCAGGCTGCAGCCATAGGCCCAGTGGAAGGCATCCTCGGCATAGGGGGCGATCTGCCCCGCATCGGCAAAGCCGTACAGGCTGCCCCAGGCATCGGGGGAGAGGCCGCAATACTGGGCAAAGCGGTACAGCAGGGTCACCAGCTGCTGCCGGGTCAGCCCGGCATCGGGGGCAAAGGAGGTCTCGCTGACACCGTTGACAATGCCCTCCCGGTAGGCCCAGGCCACGGGAGCGGAGTACCACAGCCCCGTGGGCACATCATAAAAGGGTGTCCAGTCGGAAACACCGGGGGAACCTGCGGCCCGGTACAGGGTGGTGACGAACATGGCACGGCTCAGCCCAGCCTCGGGGGAGAAGGACTGCTGGGAGATGCCGTTCATCAGGCCCCGGGAGTAGCAGTATTCCACAGAGTCAAAATACCAGATCCCCTGGGGGACATCGGTAAAGGGCAGACCGCCGGCAGCCTCTGCCGGAAGCAGCACCAGCCCCAGACACAAAAGCAGCAGCACAGCCCGGAATGCAAATTTCTTCATGGTTCACGCCTCCTTTTTTCAGTAAGTTTATTATATCCTCCCCGGCAGACTCTGTCAATTGCGAAAAAAGCCTGCGGCAAAGGGGGGGCTTTGCCGCAGGCTGCTTTGGACTTATTCTGCCAGGGTACGGTAGAGGAAGGTGACGATCTGGCCGCGGGTACAGCCGGCCTCGGGGGAGAAGAGGCCGTCGCCGGTGCCGTTGGTGATGCCCTGCTCCACGGCCCAGCAGATGGGCTCATAGTAGTACAGCTGGCTGCTGACATCGGTGAATTGGTTCTCGGCCTCTGCCTTGGGGCTGTCGCAGGCACGCCAGAGGAAGGTGGCTACCTGGCCACGGGTGCAGGGAGCTTCGGGGGAGAAGGTGGTCTCGGAGGTGCCGGTGGTAATGCCCTGCTCCACGGCCCAGAGAACTGCTTTATAATAGTATAGGGATTCGTGAAGATCCGTAAAGGGGTTCTCCCGGATGCCGGGCTCGGGAGAGCCGAAGGCTCGCCAGAGGAAGGTGACGATCTGGCCACGGGTGCAGGGGGCCTCGGGGGAGAAGTCCGTGGCATTGGTGCCGTTGGTGATCTCCTTCTGCACCGCCCACTGGACAGGCTCATAGTAGTACAGCTCCGGCCCAACATCGGCAAAGATCCGGTTCAGCACCCGGTCGCAGATGTCGCAGCAGAGGTAGCTGGGGCCGCCGGTCTCCACGCAGCGCAGCTCTGTGCCGGTGGTATTGAAGTGCATGCTGCTCAGGCGGAAGCTTTTCTCGACCTGATCCCACTGGGCCCGGCTGCCGGTGAAGAACAGGTGGTCAAGGAGCTCGCAATCCCGGAAGGCATCGGTGCCAATGGACTTCAGCCCCTGGCTCAGGCTCACGCAGACCAGGCTTTCGCAGGCAGCGAAGCATTTGTAGGGGATCTCCTCCACGCTGCCGGGGACCGTAACGGAGCGCAGCTCCTTGCAGCCGTAGAAGGCGGCATTGCTGAGGCTGCGGACGGTCTCCGGGATGGCATAGTCGCCCTTGATGGCGGCGGGGCAGAGGTAGAGGTGGCTCATGTCCTTGTTAAAGAGCAGACCTGCGGCATCGGAGCAGTAATTGGGGTTGGCCCCGGAGACCCGGATGGCGCTGAGCTGCCCGCAAAGATCAAAGGCGGTATCGTCAATGGCGCTGACACCGCTGCCCAGGCGGATCTCCCGGAGGCTGCTGAACCAGAAGGAATCGGACTCCAGGGTGGTCACGCTGTCGGGAAGGGTCACGTCGGTCAGCTTGCTGCAGCTGTCAAAGGCCAGCTTCCCGATGACCTTCAGACCGTCGGGGGCAGTATAGCTGCCGGCATACTGGGCGGGGCAGCGGATCAGGGTGGCCATATCCTTGGTATAGAGCAGGCCGGCGGCATCGGAGCAGTAGCTGGGGTTGGCCTCGGAGACCCGGATCTCCTTCAGGGCCGGGGTGGAGTAGAAGGCATTGCCGTTGAGCGAGGTTAGGCTGCTGCCGATGGTGACCTTTTCCAGATTGTTGCAATGGGAGAAAGAATAGGGGCCGATGGAGAGGACGCTGCTGCCGATGGTGACCTCCCGCAGGCTGCTGCAGCCGGAGAAGGCTTCCTCCGCAATGGCGGTCACGCCCTCGGGGATCACCAGCTTCTCCAAGGGGCTGCCATTGAGGTAGAGCGCTGCGCCGTTATTCAGGGGGTTGGAAAAGAACCCAAAACGGATCTTGCACCAGGCTGCCACATCGGTGATGTACACGGCTTTCAGGGCGGTGCAGCCATAAAAGGCGCTGCTCTTAATTTCGGTCAGGGCGGCAGGAAGTCTGACGTGCTCCAGCTTCTCGCAGGCGAAGAAGGCGGCACTGCCGATGACGGTCACGCCGGAGCCTACGGTGACGGTATTCAGGTTTTTCAGATCATGGAGCGTACTGGGGCCGATCTCGGTCACGCCGTCTCCGATGACGACGGAACGGATCTGGTCTTTCCGGGCCTCCCAGGGCGGGGGAGTCAGAAATTCAGCAAAGGGGCCCTCGCCGGAGATGGTCAGGGTGCCATTGACCAGGCTCCACTGCAGGCCGCCCTCCAGGCTGCCGGATTCCGCAGCCGCCGCCGTGGGCAGCAGCGCCAAAAGCAGGCACAGGCTCAGGAGCAGACAGAAGAGTTTCTTTTTCATCGTAGTTCCTCCTTCGTTGGAATCGGGATCGGAAGGCACAGGGCCTCCCCTCCGCCTTCAGTATAGCACAGCGAAAAGTTTTTTACAAGAGTAAAATGGATCGCGTTCATTTTTTCTCTCCATCCGGGCGGAAAAAACAGTAGACAAGGAATTCATCCTCTGGTAAAATGGTAATTGGTATATTTTACTCTTCCGCAGCCGGGGCAGGGCGGAGGGGGACGGCAAAGCATTGCCCCAAATAACGAAAAGGAGACTCCCTATGAAACACTTCAAGTGCGTTCTGGCCCTGCTTCTGGCGCTGGTCATGGTGCTGTCCTGCTTCGGTACTGCCTTTGCGGCAGAGTCCGAGGGCTTCAGCGGCAAGACTCCCCTCAGCGAGCTGGCCCGGGACAAGTCCCAACAGAAGTCCCTCAAGGGCTTCAAGAGCGAAAGCTTCCAAATGAACAATACCTACCGGTATGCCGATGACGAGATCGTCCGTGTCATCGTCATTCTGGAAGGCCAGTCTGAAGCTGAGGTGGGCGAAAGCGGCAGCACCAAGGCCGCCTCCCAGCGAGTCAAGCTGGTCAACCAGCACAATGGCATCTTCAAGAAGATGGCCCATATGGACTACGAGCTGAAGTATGAGTTCACCCGACTGCTCAATGGCTTCAGCTGCGAGGTGGCCTATGGCCGTCTGGAGGAGATCTCCGCCATGGAGGGTGTTGAGGCGGTCTATCTTGCAAACCGCTATGATGCCCCCGTGCTGCAGAGCATCCCCGAGACCAAGCAGCCCAACGCCAATGTCACCACCGGCAATATCTGGATGCACGGCTCCGGCTGGGATGGCTACGGCACGGTGGTGGCTGTGCTGGATACGGGCCTGACCCTGGATCACGAGGCCTTCCGCTACAATCCCTCCTTCGTGGATGATACCGTCCTGACCGAGGAAAAGGTAGCGGCAGCGGAGCTGAATGTGGACGGTGTCTTCGTCAGCCCCAAGGTTCCCTTTGCCTATGACTATGCCGATATGGATCAGGATGTCACCGATGTCAATGGTCACGGCACCCATGTCTCCGGTACGGCTGCAGGCATGGCCTGCTCCCCTGTGGAGAATGGCGGCGGCTGGAATATCTACTTTACCGGCTCTGCCCCTGCTGCTCAGCTGCTGAGCATGAAGGTCTTCTCCAGCCAGGGCGGCGGCACCTATTCCGATATCTATTTCTACGCCATGGAGGATGCCTACACCCTGGGCGCCGACGTGATCAATATGTCCCTGGGCGCTCCCAGCGGCTTTACCTATGATGACGGCCTGGAGACCGAGGTCTTCGGCAACATCTTCCGGACCCTGTCCGATGCCGGTGTGATCCTCTCCATCGCAGGCGGCAACGAGTATTCCATGGCCGACTTCGCCTCCTCCTATGGCGGCTATCTCTATGCCATCGGCCCGGAGTACACCGACTATGGCACCATCGCCTCCCCCGCTACCTATGAGGGCAATGTCTCCGTTGCCTCTCTGGAAAATGCCCTCTATCCCGACTGGGCCATCCAGATCGACGGCGAAGAGAACATCGCTGCCTACGCTGACTCCTGCGAGGACGGAGAGCACGGCTGGGTTCAGAACTTCGGCGGCAAGAGTGTCACTTATCAGATCGTTCTGGACGCTGAGGGCAACATCTCTCTGGGCACCGAAGAGGACTTCGCTGCTTACGAAGAGGGCACTCTGGAAGGCAAGATCGCCATCGTTTCCCGTGGCGAGATCGATTTCGAGACCAAGGTTGAGAACGCTGCCAAGGCCGGCGCCATCGGCTGTATCGTTGTCAACAACGACACCGGCATCATCCTGATGTCCATCGAGACCTTCGAGATCCCCGCCATCTCTCTGCAGAAGTCTGCTCTGTCTCTGCTGAGCGTTACCGGCACCATCTACACCCCCGAGGACATTGGCAACGTCCCCAACCCCAATGGCGGCCTCATGAGCGACTTCTCCAACTGGGGCACCTCTCCCATGCTGACCCTGGATCCCGCCATTACCTCCATCGGCGGTATGGTCTATTCCTCCGTCCCCGGCGGTACCGATACCTATGAGATCTACTCCGGCACCTCCATGGCGGCTCCCAATATGACCGGCACCTTTGCCAACCTCATCAGCGCCATCCGTGACATCAACGGCGAGAATGAGATCGAGCAGAGCAAGGCCGAGACCGCCGAGCTGGCCAAGGATCTGATGTTCTCCTCTGCCGAGCTGCTGTATGACGGTGACGGCCTGCTCTACTCCCCCCGTAAGCAGGGCGCTGGCCTGGGCAATGCCTATGAGGCCGCCTGGAACTATAAGGAATCCGCCTACCTGACCAACCCCCTCCAGGAGCTGGGCGACGATGCCGAAAAGACCGGCGTCTACACCATGACCCTGGAAGTCCGCAACGACAGCGAATATAGCCTGTACTACACCGACTTCGAGACCTATGTCATGACCGATGCCCTGGAGGAAGAGGAGGAGACCCTCTTTAACACCCTGTCCTCCACCTATCTCTATGCCGGTACGCAGGGCGAGGATGCCACCGTCAGCTACAAGGTCAATGGCGAGGAAGTCACCGAGCTGAATATAGAGCCCTACTCCAACCTAGAGGTGGAGGTGACCATCACCCTCACCGAGGAGGTCAAGGCCGCCCTGGATCAGCTGTATCCCAACGGCGCCTTTGTGGAAGGCTATGTGATCTTCCAGGAGTACCATGAGGGCGAGCTCTGGTCCCAGCTCCATGCCACCTACCTGGCCTACTACGGCGACTGGACCCAGGCCCCCGTGCTGGAGGAGAGCGACTGGCGGGATATCATCCCCATCGATACCTTCCTCAACACCACCCCCGCAGACGAAGAGGGCAATACCTATGCCGACTACGGCTATGCCTGGTACAACAGCGGTATGCTGGACTTCTACACCAACCCCAAGATGGCCTACATCACCGATGCCACCCTGGAAAATCCCGTGGCCTATGCCGGCGACAATATGCTGGAGTATTTGCCCTACTATGACGAGCATATCGCCTTCTCCACCCCCGAGAGTGACGGCAGCTACTACTATGGCGAGGCCATCTACATGGAGCCCTTCCAGCTCCGCAATGCCAGACACCTGATCATGACCGTCACCGATAAGGAAAGCGGCGAAGTCTACTATGTGGACGATACCGAGTACCTGCCCAAGGCTTTCTTTGACATGGACTACGGTGCATGGCTCTCCACCGGCGTCTTTGCCTGGGACGGCACCGATGCGGAAGGCAACTATGTCCCCTCCGGCACTGTAGCCACCATCTCCTATGATGCAGTCCTGCCCTATGGCGAGGCTCTGCAGGAGGACATCTGGGGCTTTGATGTCACCGTGGACTACACCGCTCCCACCCTGGACGAGATCGTCCTGGATAACGAGGCCAATACCATCACCGTCACCGCCACCGATGAGAACTATCTCCAGGCCATCTACCTGACGGATATGGACTACAACATCCTGGATGCCGCTGCCTACTCCTCCGATGTCAAGGGCGAGACCTTCACCGCTACCTTCGATATCTCCGAGCTGCGGCAGAAGTATGGCGAGATCTATGTCACCGCTCTGGACTATGCCACCAACGAGATGGAGGAGTACCTGCAGATCTTCGAGCTGGGTCTGGATGCCACCATCACCCTGGTCACCCCCTATGGCGAGAAGACCATCGAGACCGTCACCGGCGAGACCTTCACCTTTGCGGCAGGCCCCGCCGTGGAGAACTGCGACTTCTACTTCTGGACGGATCGTCCCATTGAGAACATGGACTTCTACACCCTGCTGGACTCCGGCGCTGCCATGTACTTCGAGGGTGATGAATGGCTGGTGGTGGGCGATGCCACCTACTATGCCCTCTACGGTGTGGGCGAGTACATCTCCTATGAGACCCCCAACTATTACTACTACCAGGCTGAGGACTACTCCGGCCAGTGGGCCATCTGCGGCTGGGATGTGGACGAAGAGGGCTACTATATCACCGGGGATCCCGCTGCCCTCAATAGCCGGGGCGAAGTGATCCGTGTAGCCGGGCTGGAGGATGCGGTGATCGGCGACTACTTCACCGAGTTCTACACCGCTTCCCAGGAGATCCTCTACACCATCGCCAAGACCGGGGACGGCCTCTACACCATCCAGAGCTCAACCGGCAAGTACCTGGCTCTGGCAGAGGGCGCTCTGACCCTGGCCGACGAGGTCAGCCCCGCTGCCACCTGGAGCATCTCCTCTTCCGAGTATGTGGGTTCCCTGGTCTACAATGGGGCCGAGACCAATCTGGTTCTGGTCTATGACTACGATGCAGGGGAGTTTGCCATTCTGGATGACTCCCAGCCCATGGACTGGATCTTAGAGTATTACGGCGAGATCGTCTATCCCTCCGAATACTACTCCCTGCCCCTGTATATCCGTGAGCTGGGCTATGTGGATGTGGCCTACTACTCCACCATGCCTCCCGTCTCCTGCCTCCATACGGAGACCGAGCTGCGCAATGCCAAGGAAGCCACCTGCACCGAGGACGGCTACACCGGCGATACCTGGTGCGTCCTCTGCGAGACCCTCCTGGAAGAGGGCCAGGCCATCCCCGCCACCGGTCATAAGACCGAGCTGCGCTTCGCTGTGGAAGCCACCTGCACCAAGAATGGCTACACCGGCGACACCTACTGCCTGAACTGCGGAGAGCTGCTGGCAGAAGGCGAGGTCATCCCCGCCACCGGCCATAGCTATGAGGACGGCAGCTGCACCGTCTGCGGCGCAGAGGATCCCGACTTTGAAAAGCCCTGCTACTTCAAGACCTTCTCCGACTGCGAGGCCCAGTGGTACCACGAGGCCGTGGACTTCATGGTGTCCGAGGGCCTGATGAACGGCATGGGCGGCGACAAGTTCGGCCCCAACACCGCTCTGTCCCGTGCTATGGTGGTTACGGTTCTGTACCGCCTGATGGAGACCCCCGAGGTCGCCGAGCCTTCCACCTTCACCGATGTTCCCGAGGGGATCTGGTACTCCGATGCCATCGCCTGGGCTCAGGACGAGGGCATTGTCAACGGCGTGACCGCCACCACCTTCGCACCCGACCAGGATGTGACCCGTGAGCAGATCGCTACCATCCTCTGGCGCTTTATGGGCTGCCCCGAGGCAGAGGCCGATCTCAGCGCCTTCGGTGATGCCGCTTCCGTCAGCCCCTATGCCCTGGATGCCATCCACTGGGCAGTTGCCGAGGGCATTATGAACGGCGACGGCAAGAACCTGAACCCCCTGAACAGCGCCACCCGTGCCGAGTTCGCCTGCATGTTCACCCGTATGCTGGACGGCGAATACCGGTGCAAGGACTAAGCACCGACCCTGAATCCATATTCAGCTCCCTGTGGATTTTTATCCACAGGGAGCCTTTTTTGTGCATTCTGCAGGGGGATCCTGGGGAGCGGCGGAGGAAAATCCGGTCAGGATCCCGGTTTTTCGGATGATTTTAGGTAAATTCCAGGGCTGCGCATTTGTCTTTTCGTCAAAAGTAACAAATTTTAGTGCGCTGAAGCGCTAAATATTGACATCCGGAAAATGGAAAAACCTATAGACATTTTCAGCTGTATTTGCTAAAATGTGGACAAGTATATTTATACTCACCTGTTGATTGAGGTAAAACAGGTGGCTCCCGGCGCTGCCTCAAATATTTGGAAAGGGAGAATACCTATGAAACACACCAAGAGCGTTCTGGCGATGCTGCTGGCTCTGGTTATGGTGCTGTCCTGTGTCGGTACTGCTTTCGCAGCCGAGGACAAGGATCTGAGCGTCAAGACCGAGATCACCGAAATCGCAAAGGACACCAAGGAACCCAAGGAAGAAAAGCTCCTGGGCTTCAAGAGCGAAAGCTTCCAAATGAACAATACCTACCGGTATGCCGATGACGAGATCGTTCGTGCCATCGTCATTCTGGAAGGCCAGTCTGAAGCTGAGGTCGGCGAGACCGGCAGCGAGAAGGCTGCAACCCAGCACGTCAAGCTGGTCAACCAGCACAATGGCATCTTCAAGAAGATGGCCGGCATTGACTACGAGCTGAAGTACGAGTTCACCCGTCTGCTCAATGGCTTCAGCTGTGACGTTGCTTACGGCGATCTGGAGGCCATTGCTGCCATCGAGGGCGTTGCCTCCGTACACATTGCCAACCACTTCGCAGCTCCCGTTCTGGAGACCGCTGCCGACACCAAGCAGAATCTGGTCAACGAGATCGTGGGCAACACCTCCATGCACGGCTACAACTGGGACGGCTACGGCATGGTCGTTGCAGTTCTGGATACCGGTCTGGCTCTGGACCACGAGGCTTTCCAGGACTTCGCCGGCTGGGCTGAGTTCTATGGCTCTCTCACCAAGGAAGAGGTCGAGGCTGCCGAGCTGCTCTCCGAGGGCGTTTATGTCAGCCCCAAGATCCCCTATGCCTATGACTACGCCGATATGGATGCAGATGTCACCGATGTGGAAGGCCACGGCACCCACGTCTCCGGCTCTGCTGTCGGTATGGCCGGCGAGATCATCTATGATGAGGACCGCAACATTGGCCTGAACATCACCTTCTCCGGCGCTGCTCCCGCTGCTCAGCTGCTGAGCATGAAGATCTTCTCCGATGAAGGCGGCGGCACCTCCTCCGATATCTATTTCTATGCTCTGGAGGATGCCTACTCCCTGGGCGCTGACGTCATCAATATGTCCATCGGCGCACAGAACGGCTTCACCTATGACGAGTCCCTGGAGACCGAGGTCTTCGGCAATATCTACAAGCGCCTCTCCGATGCCGGTGTGATCCTGTCTATCGCTGCCGGTAACGAATACTCCATGGCATACTTCTCCTCTGTTTACGAGGGCTACGTCGGCGCCATCGGCCCCGAGTACACCGACTACGGCACCGTTGCCACTCCCTCCACCTATGAGGGCAGCGTCTCCGTTGCCTCCCTGGAAAACCTGGCTTATCCCGACTGGGCTGTTGAGATCGACGGCAACGTAGCTGCCTTCACCGACTCCTGCGAGGACGGCGAGCACGGCTGGATCCAGAACTTCGGCGGCAAGGAGCTGCCCTATCAGCTCATTCTCAATGCCGAGGGCCAGCTCGCCCTGGGTACTGCTGAGGACTTCGCCGCTTATGAAGATCTGGAGGGCAAGATCGCCATCGTTTCCCGTGGCGAGATCGACTTCGAGACCAAGGTTGAAAATGCCTACAACGCAGGCGCCATCGCCTGTATCGTGGTCAATAACGACGTGGGCGGCATCCTGATGTCCATCGAGACCTTCGAGATCCCCGCCATCGCCCTGCAGATGAGCGCTCTGGAAGTTCTGTCCGAGACCGGCGTCATCTACACCCCCGAGACCATGAGCTATGTGCTCAACCCCAATGCGCTCCTCATGAGCGAATTCTCCAACTGGGGCACCTCCCCCATGCTGACCCTGGATCCCTCCATCACTGCCATTGGCGGCCTGGTTTACTCCTCCGTCCCCGGCGCTGAGGATGCCTACGAGGTCTACTCCGGCACCTCCATGGCTGCTCCCAACATGAGCGGTATGTATGCCAACCTCCTGTCTGCCATCTACGAGATCAATGAGGACATGGGCATCGAGATGTCCAAGGCCGAGGTCGCTGAGCTGGCCAAGGATCTGATCCACTCCACTGCCGATCTCATCCTCGATGCAGACGGCTATCACTACTCTCCCCGTAAGCAGGGCGCGGGCCTGGCCTCCTCCTGGAATGCCATTGCCAACTATGTGGACTCTGCCTACATCACCAACCCCCTGCAGGAGCTGGGCGATGACCCCGAGAAGACCGGTGTCTACGAGATGTCCATCGAGCTGAAGAACTCCTCCGAGTTTGATCTGTTCTACAGCGACTTTGAGACCTATGTCATGTATGACTACCTGCTCGAGGCTCCCAACGGCGCCTTTGTCAACTCTCTGACCACCGAATATGCCTACCTGATGGACGATGCCACTACCGCCGAATACGGCGCAGGCGCTTCCGTCACCTACGCTGTTGACGGCACCGAGATCACCGAGATCAACCTGGCTGCCGGCGAGAGCGTCACCATCGATGTGACCGTTACCCTGAATGATGAGCAGAAGGCACTCTTCGATAGCGACTATCCCAACGGCGCTTTCGTGGAAGGCTATGTGGTCTTCAACGAGATCTACGATGGCGAGATCTACACCAGCAACCATGCCACCTTCCTGGCCTACTACGGCGACTGGACCCAGGGCGCTGTGATGGAAGAGGCTGACTTCATGGATGTGGTAGAGCTGAACTACATGATCGCCACCACCGTTGCCGATTCCTCCACCGGCGAAACCTATGCCGACCTGGGCTACACCTGGCAGGACTTCGCCATGTTCAACTACTACACCATGCCGAACATGGGCTTCCTCACCGATATCGACATCAGCACCGCCTATGCCTACCCCGGTGACAATATGCTGGGCTACGTTCCCTACAACCCCGACCGCATCGCATTCTCCACCCCCCTCTCCGATGGCACCTACAACTATGCCGAGGCCATCTACTTCGAGAACTATCTGCTCCGTAACGTCGAGCATCTGATCTTCACCGTCACCGATAAGGAAACCGGCGAGATCTACTGCCAGGACGATACCACCTACGTCCGCAAGGCTGTCTACAACCAGACTGCCGGTGCATGGGCTCCCACTGCCGGTTACTACTGGGATGGCACCGACATGGAGGGCAACTACGTTCCCTCCGGCACTGAGGTCACCATCTCCTATGACGCTGTGCTGCCCTACAACGAGGCTCCTCACAACGACATCTGGAGCATCGACGCTACCGTTGACTATGTCGCTCCTGTCCTTGAGGAGATCACCTACGACGAGGAGACCATGACCCTCACCGTCACCGCCTCCGATGAGAACTACCTCCAGGGCATCTACCTTGCCGATATGTACTACGAGATCCTGGATGCCGCTCTGGTTACCGAGGATGTCAAGGGTGGCAGCTTCACCGCTACCTTCGATGTCAGCGAGCTGGTCTCCAGCAATCCCCAGATCTATGTCACCGCCCTTGACTACGCTACCAACGAGATGGAAGAGCTGGTTGCCATCCTGCCCAATATCGGCGAGCCCGCAACCATCACCTTCAATACCCCCTATGGCACCGAGAGCTACGAAGTCCTGATCGGCGACGAGATCATCTTCCCCGAGGGCCCCGCAATCGGCAATGGCGACTTCCTGTTCTGGGCTACCGAGCCCGTGGAATATGCCACCGGTTATGATATCTACATGGTCGGCGGTACCTGGTACTTCGCAGGCGATGTGGTCATGGTTCCCGGCGACATCACCGTCTACGCTCTGTATCAGGCCGGCGAGATCCTGGAGTATGAGACTCCCAACTACTTCTACACCCAGGATACCAACTACAATGGTGTCTATGCCCTCTGCGGCTGGAACTACGCTGACAGCTATGTGGTTAACGATCCTCTGGCCCTGACCTCCGCTCTGGAGACCACCAGAGTCGCCGACTACGAAGGCGCTACTGTGGGTGACTACTATGTCGAGTTCTACTCCGCCGATCCCAGCATTGCCTTCACCATGGCCAGCGATGAGCTGGGCAGATACACCATCCAGGCTGCCGATGGCAAGTACCTGGCTGTTGTGGATAGCCAGCTGGTTACCGTTGAGGAAGTGACCGACGAGGCCAAGTGGACGATCTCCCTCAGCTCCAACGGCACCCTGATCTACAACGCTGTGGAAGAGAGCATGGTCATCCTGTACAACGAGGATACCGGTGCCTTCGAGCTCTTCGATGATTCCCAGCCCATCGACTGGATCCTGGCTATGTTTGGCCTGGAGATCTACCCCTCCGAGTACTATCAGCTCCTGACCTACAAGCAGCAGACCACCTACATCGATGAAGAGACCCTCTTCTACAGCACCGTAGGCGAGTTCGACTGCCTGCATCCCGATACCGAGATCCGTGATGCCAAGGAAGCCACCTGCACCGAGGACGGCTACACCGGCGACACCTACTGCCTGAACTGCGGAGAGCTGCTGGCAGAAGGCGAGGTCATCCCCGCCACCGGCCATGACTACGTTGAAGGCATCTGCACCGTCTGCGGCGCAGAGGATCCCGACTACACCAACCCCTGCTACTTCAATGACTTCTCTGACTGCGAGGCCGAGTGGTACCACGAGGCTGTGGACTTTGTGGTTGCCAATGGCCTGATGAACGGCGTGGGCGGCAACAAGTTCGAGCCCAATACCACCCTGACCCGTGCCATGGTCGTCACCGTTCTGTACCGTCTGGAAGGCTGCCCCGAGGTCACCGAGCCCTCCACCTTCAACGACGTACCTGCGGATGCATGGTATGCCGATGCTGTCGCCTGGGCACAGGACGAAGGCATTGTCCTTGGCGTGATCCTCACCGAGTTTGCTCCCGACCAGGCTGTGACCCGTGAGCAGCTGGCCACCATCCTGTGGCGCTACGAAGGCTGCCCCGAGGAAGAGGCTGACCTGAGCAGCTTCGGCGATGCCGATACCATCAGCCCCTATGCCCAGAGCGCCATGAACATGGTCGTTGCCCGTGGCATCGTGAAGGGCGATGGCAAGAACCTGAACCCCCTGGATCAGGCTACCCGTGCCGAGTTCGCCTGCATGATGATGCGCTATCTGGAAGGCGACTACACCTGCAAGGAGTAATCCCGACCATCCGGCGAGCAACGGAATAAAACCAGGCTCCCTGCGGAAGCAATTCCGCAGGGAGCTTTTTTGTATGGTAGATGGTGAATGGGGAATGGTGGAGGTATGGGCTCCGCCTTTTTTAGGTGATAGGTGATGG
>JAFQCY010000007.1 GCA_017399355.1 Oscillospiraceae bacterium | reverse complement strand
GGGGCAATGTCATTAAGTTAAGAGAGAACCGGACTTCACAGAGATGTGGAGCCCGGTTTTTTTGTAATAATTTCAAAAAAGCACTTGACAAATGATGAAAAATGTGCGGCCTTTTTGCTAACTGCGGTTAGCAAAAAGGCCCTTGTAATTAGAGGTATACCCACCAAAAATTACAGGGAGGCACAGTAAATGAAACACATGGTATCGTCTGTTAAGCAGAAATTGGATGAGTCCGTTTCTCAGCTTTGCGCAGTATCCTGGATGTTCTCAAAGAAGCCCGGAGTTTATTTTTCACGAGAGAGAAAACTACCATTCCGAAAGATGGTCTCTACAATACTTTCCATGGAAGGCGGATGTTTAGCAACTGAAATGCTAAAGCATTTTGGTTGCTCTGCAGAGATTGCTTCTTCTTCAGCGTTTGTCCAGCAAAGAGGTAAGCTCAGCGAGGAAACTTTTCCTATGCTGTTTCGTTTATTTATCAATAATACGGATCGCCCTAAATTATACAAAGGACTACGGATATTTGCCGCAGATGGATCAGATATTCAGATCCCTACAAATCCAAATCATCCCGACTCTTTCTTTCCCGGTGTCAATGGCCAGGTGCCATACAGCTTACTACACCTGGATGCAATGTATGACTTGCTCCAGAACACTTATATGGATGCAATCTTATTAGGACAAAGAAAGGCTAATGAACGAAATTCTCTTTGCCAGATGGTAGACCGGTCTACCCTAAGAGATGTTCTTGTTATCGCGGATAGAGGCTATGAAGGATATAATCTTATGGCACATATTCAGGAAAAGAAGTGGAATTTTCTGATCCGTATTCAGGATATTTCCAGCTCATCCGGCATTGCCGCAGGTTTTGATCTGCCCAATGCGGAAGAATTTGATTTTTCTGTCGATCTCTCCTTAACAACCAAACAATCGAACGAGGTTAAAACTTTATTAAAAATCAAAAACCAGTATAAATGCATTGCTTCTGATAAGACTTTTGACTATTTGCCAAAGAAAAATCGAAAGCATCAACCGGCTGTTTTCTACAACTTGCCGTTTCGCATCGTCCGCTTCAAAATTACTGACGATGCCTATGAAACTGTTGTTACGAACTTAGATAAATACAAATTCCCTGCCGAAGAATTAAAAAAGCTTTACAATATGCGCTGGGGTATTGAAACTTCCTTCCGAGAGTTGAAATACACAGTTGGATTGTTGCATTTTCACGCAAAAAAGGTGGAGTACATATATCAGGAAATCTTTGCCAGACTAACCATGTACAACTTTACTGAGTTGATTACCTCGCACGTAATCATTCAGAAAGCAGACACAAAATATGCTTATAAAGCAAATTTCTCTGTCGCAGTACATGTTTGCAGACAATTCTTCCTTGGTAATGTATCTCCACCAGACGTTGAAGCTCTCATTCGCAGGCATGTTTCCCCAATTCGACCCGGCAGAAGCAGACCTCGAAAAATGACCGTTAAGCATGCGGTTAGCTTCATCTATAGAATAGCATAAATTCTGTGTTTTGAATAGTTCTTTTTTAAGCGGATTTCGCAATCCGCTCATTTGGCACGCCCAATTTGAAAAAAAGAGATCACCCAAAGCAGTTTCCTGCCTTGGATGATCTCCTTTTCGTTGTCCTACAGCTTAGGCTCGCTCTCTAACTTAATGACATTGCCGAGCCCCGGGAGGCGGTTTCTTGCCCTTGGGTGAAAGCGGTTGAATTTTCAGGTTTCTTGTGGTAGACTATATAGATGAGGTGAAATGCCATGGAATTTTTAGGACATAACCTGCCTGCGCCCCTGTTTTTGGCGCCCATGGCAGGTGTCACAGACTATGCCTTCCGCACCGTATGCGCCCGGCTGGGTGCCGGAGTCACGGTGACGGAGATGGTCTCCTCCCGTGCCCTGGTCTACCAGGACAAAAAGAGCCGCAGCCTGCTGCGAAAAAATGAGGGATCTCTCTGCGGCGCCCAGATCTTCGGCAACGACCCGGAGATCATGGCCGAGGCTGCAAAGCTGGCCATTTCCTACAGCGGCTGCGATTTTATCGATATTAACATGGGCTGCCCCATGCCCAAGATCGCCGGAAACGGTGATGGCAGCGCCCTGATGAAGGATCATGCCCTGGCCGGGCAGATCATCCGGGCGGTAAAGGATGCGGTAGATGTCCCCGTCACGGTGAAGACCCGCATTGGCTGGGACAAGGGCTGCATCAATGTGGTAGATCTGGCCAAAATCGCCCAGGATAAGGGCTGCGATGCCATAGCTGTCCACGGGCGCACCAAAACCATGCTCTACTCCGGCATTGCCGACTGGGACGAGATCAAAAAAGTCCGAAATGCCGTTACCATTCCCGTCATTGCCAACGGTGACATCGTCAGCGCTGATGCCGCCCTGCGCTGCAAAGCCCGAAGCGGCTGCGAGCTGCTGATGGTGGGCCGTGGTGTCTTTGGAGATCCCTGGATCTTCGGGCGGCTGGCTGCAGCGCTGCAGGGTCTTCCTGAGCCGGAGCGCCCCAGCCTTTCCCAGCGAATGGATGTGGCCATGGAGCAGTTCCGCCTGAATATGGAGGATAAAGGGGCCCACATCGCCTGCCTGGAGGCACGAAAGCACTTTGCCTGGTACCTGAAGGGTGTGTCCCACAGTGCATTTTATAAGGATCAGATATCCCGCCTCTCCACTCCGGAGGAGGTACAGGCTGTAGTGAAAGCGATCAAGAGAGATCTGAGGTGATCCCCATGGACGAAAAAAAATGGCTGAAAAAAGCCGCCGCAGGAGATGCGGAGGCTTTTGAGCAGCTGGTTCTGCAGTATCAGACGGCGGTCTATAATCTCTGCCTGCGGATGACGGGGGATCCCGAGGATGCGGCTGACATGACCCAGGAGTCCTTCCTGAAGGCCTGGCGGAATTTAGACAGTTTTCAGGGAAATTCCGCCTTCTCTACCTGGCTGTACCGCCTGGCCAGCAATACCTGCCTGGATCATCTGCGCAGCGTAAAGCGAAAGCCCCGGCTCTCCCTGGTCATGGAGGACGAGGACGGCGAAGCCCAGGAGCTGGAGGTAGCGGATCCGGCCCCCACACCGGAGGAGCAGGTCATTGCCCTGGACGAGCAGAGCCGCCTCAAGGAGGCGCTGCAGGCCCTGGACGAGGAGCAGCGGCAGATCCTGATCCTCCGGGCGGTAAACGGCTTGAGCTATACGGAGATCGCAGAAGTGCTGGCTCTGAAGGAAGGCACGGTCAAATCCCGCCTGGCACGAGCCCGGGAGCAGCTGCGAAAAAAACTCCAACAAACCGGGAACAAATCCACCGCCGAATCGTCTAAGAAGCAGAAAGGAGGTGGCGACATTGAACTGTGAAGAATATTTCCATCTGATCAGCGGCCAAATGGACGGCTGTAACAGCGATATAGAAGAAAAATATCTGCAGCAGCATCTGCAATGCTGCGAAGGCTGCCGCACACTTTTGGCGCAGCTGCAGGAAAATGAGCAGCTCCTTGCCCATAGTACGGTGACGCCCCCTGCCGATCTGACCAAGCGTATTATGAAAGCGGTTCGGAAGGAGCCGAAAAAGAAGTCCAAAAAGCGGTTCTACACCTCTCTGGCCACCGCCGGTCTGGCTACCGCTGCCCTGCTGGCGCTGGTCTTCTTCGGCAGTAACGGCCTGCCTCAGCTGGCTACGGTGGATTCCGCCGCCGAAGTTGCCATGGATGGGCCCTATGCCATGGAGGATCGCAATCCTGCGGCGCAGGCCACCGGTAATAGGAGCGATGATTTTTCCCAGAGCGCTGCTGGGGAAGAAAGTATCTACCTGGCAGAAAGCGCCACCGCCGCCCCCGACACCAAAAAGCATCAGGGTGAGCAGAACACCGCCCCCTCCCAGGAGAATCCCCAGTCCACTCTGAGCGAAACCTGGGTCTTAAGTGACGAGGCTCCCTACAGCATGGATCTCCCCTATGGCACCACAAGCCCCGGCAGCAGCCCTGCCATCGGTCGCAGCGGCATTTACGGCATCCACGCTGCCGATGGCGAGCTCCGTGAGCTGCCTACCCTGGTCATCTACGGTGCAAGCCCGGAGGACTTCCCTTCCCTCAGCCTGCAGCCGCCTCTTCCCAGCCAGTTGCCCTCTATGCAGACCGCAAATATTGCGGTAGACGGCAGCTTCTACCAGCGATTCTTCTCCATTTTACCCTCGGAATTTGGCCTTCTCTCCAATCTTCCCAGCGAGCCTGATTTCAACCTGAGCCGCTACAGCATCAGCTACGAGAGCTTCTCCGCTCTGCTGGACAGCGTGATCGGCCGCTACGAGGCTGCGATCTATCTCCCCGAGGAGATCGACGAAGAAGAGGATTGCCTGATTATCCTGATTTCCGAAGAGATTCCTGAATAAACTGACAAGGCTCCCTGAAGGGAGCCTTGTTGGTTTATTCGTACTCTCTCAGAAGGATGGCCGCATCCTCCCGCTGCTCATACACAGCCTCGGTATCTTCATCCAGGAGGTCATAGCATGGCTCGGCAGCCTCGTAAAACACGCAGGTGCCGCAGGAGGAGGAGATCTTTCTGGGAACAGGAGCCATCCGTGCCGTGTTGCCGGCAGCCTTCAGGCTGCGGTGGCTTTTCAGAGCGGCCAGATGGGTGTGAAAGGTGGCGATGTAGTGACTCATTTGGTCAGGGTCAGGCGGTACTCCTCGTCCTCCAGCTCCTCGACCTTTACATCGTAGCCCAGCTTATAGGCAAGGCGGGTCACATTGCCCTTGGCGGTGTCGTTATCCAGCAGAACCTCCAGGATCTCGGGGGAATTCTTCTTAACTTCCTCCTGAACCATCAGCACAGGGATGGGGCAGGAAAAACCTCTTGCATCAACCATGTTACGCCTTTCCTTTCTTCAGATTTGTCAGAGAGATGGCCAGAACCAGAACCAGACCGATGATCACGGCAGTAGGGCCGTTGGCACCGGTACCTGCACCGGAAGAGGCGATCTTCAGGGTGTGAGCCAGACCGCCGCCGACGATCATGCCCATAACGGTAACAGCGGAGTCGGTATTGCCCTCGCCTGCCAGAACCAGCTGACGCAGGGGGCAGCCGCCCAGGAGCACAGAGCCCCAGCCGACCAGGGTCATGCCCAGCATATTCCACAGCCACTCGGTGTGGGCAACGGGCTGACCATCGAAGCTGAACTTCAGACCATTGCCGACAATGATATTGCCCAGCATAACGGCTACGATCACGCCGCCGAAACCGGCCAGCAGGCCGAATTCCTTAAACATAACGGCATCACGGATACCGCCGACGAAGCACAGACGGCTCTTCTGAGCCAGAGCGCCAACAACAAGAGCCACAGCCAGAGCGATGAACCAGGGAGCAGCCTTGTTGCCGGGAGCAGCGCCGGACTTATAGAGGGTTGCGCCCACCAGGGACAGGATAAAGAGGCCAATCATGATCACAGGGAAGAGCAGGCCTTCCACCTTGCTCTGCTTATAGGCACGGCCCAGAGAGAAGCCGCCCTTGAGGAAGATGATACCAACAGCAATACCGATGACAAAGCCGATCAGACCCATGATGGCATTCATATCGCCGCCGCCGATTCGGATGACCATACGCAGAGGGCAGCCCAGGAATACCAGAGCGCCAAGCATGACCAGAACACCCAGCAGGAAACGGGTAAAGGGAGAGCTGCCGCCCTTGGGCTTGAACTCCTTGGTGAACAGGGCCAGGATGCAGGAGCCGGCAATAATGCCAACGATCTCCGGACGGAAGTTGGACAGCGTGCGGACGACCTCACCGGCCTCCGTGGTGGTAGAAGCGCCCTGCAGACCCAGCGCACCTGCGATATCACGCAGGAAGCAGGCAATACAGAAGCCCATGTTGCCGGGGTTTCCCAGCTTAGTCAGGACCACCGCAGCAGTACCGACCAGCAAGCCGCAGAGGATGACCAGCCAGTTCTGTTTCAGCCAGTTTTGTTTTTTCATAAGACCTCTCCTTTTTTGTTGAATTTGGGGTGCGTTAATCTTTTATAAGTATAACGCATTTCCAAAATACTGTCAAGACAGAAAATGTAAATCAAGAAAATTTGCGCAGACATTTGCCATGGCCGAAATTCTCCCTTGCCGCTCTTGCGAAAACGGAGATTCCTGCTATAATGGAGGAGAGCGAGAAACAGAAATTTGACGAACAGCTTGGCTTCCTTAAAGACTCCCGTGCCAGAAAGACTTTCAGGCTATGAATCAGGTATCAAATACGCAATGTCATTGCGAGGCCACTTGTGGCCGTGGCAATCCGCATCCTTAAAAACTACCGTTTTTACACGAAATTCCCATATAATCGAAACATTTTTGGAACGGATTGCACCCGCAAGGGGTACGCCGCATCTGTAGCGCTCCTTCGTCGCTGACAGCTGCGCAGCCACGTCGGGCTTACGCCCTCCTCG
>JAFQCY010000065.1 GCA_017399355.1 Oscillospiraceae bacterium | reverse complement strand
GGGGGAGGTCGTTAATTGGATGTGCGGCAAATAGTTCGAGAAACATTTATTTGACGGCGGTGCTGCTACGGGGTTGGACGGGACTTCGGTAGTGATTTGGTAGGTTCTGATGAATTGACCCTTTGGGTCATGAATTGCTGCTTTGCAGCATGATTTCTCGCTTCGCTCCATGAATTGAATTGCCCCCCAATGCGCCGCAGCGCAATTCATGCAGCGCAAGCTGCAATTCATGGCGAAGCCAATTCATGCCGTCAGGCAATTCATGGGGCTTTCGCCCCTCGGGGTCTATGGACGCGGGACAGATTTTTTGTTGGGCCTGAAAAAATTCGGGAACTTTTTTCTGCCGCTGCCGTCAAAGGACAGGAATCCGGGAAATGCCGCAGAAAAATTGGAGTTTTTCATGGAAATGCTTGCTTTTTTTCAGCATTCAGGCTATAATAGCCGGGCTATCCCACAAGGATCCGATTATAGGAACAGGAGAATGAACATGAAAAAGTTTTTTGCACTGCTGCTGATCGTCTGCCTGGTACTGTCCATGGCTGCCTGCGGCGGTAAGACCGACGAGCCCACCGATGCTCCCAGCACCGATGCTCCCACCACCGAGCCCACCCAGAACGAGAATCCCACCGAGCCCAGCCCCACCGGCCACAACTATGTGGGCGGCGTCTGCCAGGACGAGGGCTGCGGCGATACCCGCACCACCGACAACCCCCTGACTCACATCTCCCTGAGCATGGGCGAGACCTACGACAGCATCTCCTCCATGATGGCCTATGACCAGTTCGACGGCACCTGCTACCTGGAGTACACCGTCACCGAGCGTGAGCGTGGCACTCTGCCTGCCGAGGCTCTGGTAAGCCTGACCTTCGCCATGGAAGAGAGCGGCCTGCTGGCGCTCAACGGCCAGGATGCCTACGAAGAGGGCGAGGCCAGCGGCAGCTACTATGCCGAGTATGCCGACGGCACCTCTGCCATGGTGAACTTCAGCGGCACTCTGCCCCAGGCCTTTCTCGACGGCTACACCTATATGGGCGCTTTCTTTGACGGCCTGACCGACTCCATGGAGGTCTATGTTGCCCAGCCCATGATCCAGGGCGAGATCAACGAGACCGATATGGCCGAGCTCCAGCTGATCCTGGACGGCGCTCAGCTCAGCGAGCTGGACTCCTATGCCATTATGGACATCCCCAAGGACGAGTATTTTGCCATGACCGTTGGCCTGAGCAGCGGCGAGGGCATCGCCCGTGCCACCGCTTTCTCCTCCATGAACATGACCACCGCTTACTCCCTGACCATCCTGACCCTGGAAGAGGGCACTGCTGCCGATGCAGTCCGCGCCGACCTGGAGAACAGCCTGGACTGGAGAAAGTGGGTCTGCGTGGCCCCCAGCAACGGCCTCATCGCCGTGAAGGATAACATGGTCCTGATCCTCCTGGGCAGCGACCAGCTCTTCACCCAGACCGCCACCGGCATCGCTGCCGCCGGCTGGACCACCGCTGCCGAGCTGACTAACCCCGACATGGCCTAAGCCATCCACCGCACAAAACCTGCCGCTGCCCGTTTTTTCGGGCGGCGGCTTTTTTTGCACGACAGGCTGCAGCAGCCAAGGAAAAACGGAGTTATTCATCTTAAGCCAATTTCCGATGAATAACTTAACCATTATGATGAATAATTCAGAAAATTATATGGACTATCTGTCAAATTATAATTGACTTTTTGGCACAGATTGGGGTATACTAAAAGCAAGGAGGGATGCACCATGCGATTTGATCAAAACAAAAAGCAAGCGATTCGGCTCTACATTCTGGAAAAAATCGCCCAAAATGACAAGACTCTTTCCAAAACCGTGGCCAGCACCTTCGAAATCAGCCAAAATGCGGTGCACAGCTATATCAAGGAACTGATCGATGAAGCGATCATATGCAGAAAAAAGCGGGGAGAATATGAGCTGATCACGCAAGTATATCACTACAGCCTGAATCGCTCGGAGGGGCATCTGGACAGCGACACCTATGCATATGATGCATGCTTCAAGCAGCATATCAGCAGCTGCGCTTCCAATATTCGTGATATTTGGTCTTATGCTTTTAGCGAGATGATCAATAATGTTATGGATCACTCCAAAGCAGAACACCTGCGGCTTCTTGTTTCGCAGAATTATTTGATGACCTCTGTCTTTATTATGGATGACGGCGTGGGAATCTTCCGGAAAATTCAGGATCATTTCGGCTTTGACAGCATAGACGATGCGATCGGCGAGCTATTCAAAGGAAAGCTGACGACTGACACGGAAAACCATTCCGGCGAGGGCATTTTCTTCAGCTCAAAGCTGATGGATGAATTTGTGATCCTATCCGATCAAAAGATTTTTACGACCAACAAATATGAGGGGGATTTCGTTGGGAATCTCCCGGATCTCCAACAGGGCGGGACCTGTGTATTTATGGCATTATCGAACTTCTCCCAAAAGACACCGCAGGAGGTATTTGATCGGTATGCCAATGTGGACGGGGGCTTCACCAAGACCCACATTCCGCTGAAAAATATGTTCGATACCTCGCCGGTGTCCCGCTCCCAGGCAAAGCGTGTCTGCAACCGGCTGGATCGGTTTGAGGAGGTCGTCCTCGATTTTGAAGGTCTGGAATGGATGGGGCAGGGCTTTGCGCACCAAATCTTTGTGGTGTTCCAAAATGCCCATCCGCAGATCATCCTCACTCCCGTAAATATGAACGAGGCTGTGACAAAAATGTATCAGCACGTCAAGGCGTAGTCACAGCATAGTCCAGGCAAAACCTGCCGCTGCCCGTTTTTTCGGGCGGCGATTTTTTATGGTTTGATTATTTAAGCTGCGAAAGTGGGGGGCTCCCACTTTCTTTTTTTCCTCTGCTATGATGGGCAAAAAAGAAAGGAGTGATCGTATGATACAGGATGCGGTCTATGACCTGTCTCTGGATGTCTGCGGCCGGGGGCTGCAGCGGATGCTGCCGGTGAAGCAGGGGGATTCGGCCCGCTGCTTTACCATCCGCCTGACCCAGGGCGGACAGAGCTATGAGATCCCGGCAGGCTGCTCGGCGGTCTTTACCGCCAGAAAGCCCGATGACACCGTGATCTACAATGCCTGCGCCCGGGAGGCGGGGGCGGCGGTGTACCGGCTCAGCGGCCAGGAGACCAACGTACCCGGGCCGGTGGTCTGCGAGCTGCGGCTCTATGACGAGGAGGGCAGGCTGCTCACCTCCCCTGCCTTCTGCCTGCTGGTGGAGAAAACCGTATATGAGGACGGTGCGGTAACGGACAGCTCCCCGGAGTTCACCGCCCTGACGGAGCTAATGGCCGAGGCACGGGCCATCATCGAAGACTACGAGACCTGGCTGGAAAATGCAGAGGACTACGCTACCCAGGAGGAGCTGGAGCAGCTGAAGAAGGGGCTTCAGAATCCGGTCTATGTGGCACAGGAGGAGCCGGAGGGGGCAGAGGACGGCTCCGTATGGATCGACACCGATGAAGATCCTGCACCTGGCCCCGTCTATGTGACCCAGGCTCAGATGGAGGACTATGTGGAAAGCACCCTGGGGGCGATCCCCATGGCAGAGGAGGGATCCTATTGAGCAAGGTATTCATTGAGGAGGCAACCCTGACGGGCATTGCAGATGCCATCCGGGATAAGGAGGGCAGCGAGGCCCTTGTGCCTGTTACACAGATGGCGGAGCGGATCGGGGCGATCTCCGGAGAAAGCCCCCTGGTCAACCATGCAAAGACCATCCAGCTCCACAGCCTGAACGATCTGGGGCGCTCTGTGGCTGAGGTATCCCTGCCGGAGGTGACAAGCATCTCCCGGTTCTGCGACCTGAGCACACCTGCCGACACGCCGGAGCTGGTCAACACCACCGTAGAGGAGCTGACCCTGCGCTGCGGAAGAAAGCAGGAAACCGCCAGCGGCTTCCTCAGAGCATCCAACTACAACAGAGACAGCTGCCTGAAAAAACTGACCCTCTATGCCGACCTCAGCGGAGTGGCCAATCTGAGCTATTTTCTGGCTAATATGGTGGCCCTGGAGGCCATCGAGGGAGAACCTCTGGATTTTTCCGGGGCCAGCAATCTGGCGGTGGCGCTGGGGGGCTTAAACGCATTGCGGGAGCTGCGTTTTCAGGGCAGCATCCTGGCAGACCTCTCGGTCAGCCAAAGCAAGCTCCTCTCCAAGGGCAGCATCCAGAGTCTGCTGTCCTGCCTTTCCGGCACGGTCAGCGGCAAGACACTGACCTTAAGCCTTCAGGCGGTGGATGCGGCCTTTGAGACCGCCGAGGGAGCGGCAGACGGCTCAAGCTCCGCAGAATGGACAGCCTTGGTGGACAGCAAGCCCAACTGGACTATAGCCTTGCTGTAAAGGAGGTTGCGACGATGGAACGAACGGTTTTGATCGCCTCCCCGGGGATGATCCTGACGGACGGCGAGATCTACGGCACCATGATCTTCCTGGAAGAGGGCAGAGACCCGGAGGAATTCCAGGAGGTCAGCCTGGCCTATTACGAAAAGAAAATGGAGGAAGCGGAGTATGGCGGTACTGAAGTATAAAAAGGACGGGATCTGGCAGCCCCTGGGGGGCGGCTCCGGAGGCCGGGGCATCGCCTCGGTGGAGCAGACGGCAGAATCTCAGGAGAGCGGCGGCGAGAATGTGCTGACCATCACCCTGACGGACGGCACAAAGACGGACTTCATCGTCCGTAACGGCTCCGGCACGGGGACGGTGACGGAGACCGTGGAGTCAGACAACCTCTTTGACCCCTCCATTGCCATCAAGGGCGGTCTGTTTTATCCCTCGGCCTCGGGCTTTCAGGTGCTGGCAGATCAGTGGAGCTACTATGCCTATGTGCCCCTGAAGGGAGCAGGCATCTACCGAACCATCCTCAACTGGAGCCAGCATGAGTACACCGGCGGCAACATCGCCCTTTTGAAGGAGGACAAGAGCCTCTCGCAGATCGTCTCCGGCACTTACACCGCCACGGAGGACAGCAAGGCATATGGGCTCAGCTTCGTGGTGACCCAGGAGATGCTGGATAACGGCGCATATTACATCGGCTTCGACTGCGCCACCGAGAAGCTGGGCGAGGCCATGATCGTAAAAAACCGGGACTACCCGGAGGTCTACATCCCCTTCGGAGAGATCGAAAAGACCACCACCGTGGGAGCAGGACGGCTCTTTGAAAAGACGGCGCTGTTCTTTGGCGACAGCATCTGCGCCGGTACCACCATCGAGGTGGATGCCAAGAAGGGCTACGGCTGGGCCGGTCTCATCGGCGTGAAGAACTACATGGACTGGAAAAACTACGGAAAAGACGGCGGCACGGTCACGGACATTGCGGAGGTGAACAGCAATCTGTGGCTCAGCACCCAGGTGACAACTGCCATTGCGGAGTACCCCGAGGCGGATTATCTGGTCTTAGAGGGCGGCTGCAACGATGCGGATCTGCTCCATGAAGAGGGGCTGGGGGAGATCTCGGCGGACTATGCCACCTTTGACGGAAGCACCTTCTCCGGGGCCCTGGAGGCTTTGATCCTGCGGCTGCTGACGGCCTATCCCAAGGCGAAGCTGGCCTATGTGATCCCCCAGAAGATGGGGGCCTGGGGCACGAACTTCAACGGGCGGATCTATGTGACCTACTTTGAGCGGGCAAGGGAGATCTGCAAAAAGTGGGGCGTGCCGGTGCTGGATCTCTGGAACGAGTGCCCCCTGAATCCCCTGCTATCCTGCCACGGCAGCTTCTACACCGATGGGCAGCATCTGACCCTGGCAGGCTATGCGTACATTACGCCCCGGATCGAGGCCTTTCTGGAGGGGCTGTGATGGATCGGGAGCTTCTTGTGGCGGTGCTGTCCCTGCTGGGGACGCTGCTGGGCACCTTAGGCGGCATCCTGGCCGCCAACCGCCTGACCAACTACCGCATTGCCCAGCTGGAGAAAAAGGTACAGGCACACAATCATATTATAGAACGTACTTATAAATTAGAGGGTCAGGTCACGGAGTGTATCCACGACATCCGGGATCTGAAAACAGAGAGGAGAGAAAAAGTATGACGAAGCTTTGGTTCAAGGCGGCGGCTGTGCGGGCCCTCAAGACCCTGGCCCAGACCGCCGTGGCCATGCTGCCTGTGGCAGCTACCATTCAGGAGGTCAACTGGCTGACGGTGGCAGGTACGGCCGCTCTGGCCGGTGTTGCATCCCTGCTGACATCCCTGGCCGGTCTCCCGGAGGTGAAGACGGAATGAAGAAGATCTATCTGAGCCCCTCGGATCAGGTGAAAAACACCTATGCCGCAGGGAATACCAACGAGGCCGCCCAGTGCCGGGCCATGGCCCTGGCCCTGGCCGATGCCCTGGAGCGCTGCGGCATGGAGGCCGCTGCCAACCTCAGCGCCTCCATGCAGGAGCGTGTGGCAGAGAGCAACCGCTGGGGTGCGGATCTCCATGTCTGCCTGCACACCAATGCCTTTAACGGCATCGTCATGGGCACCCGTATCTTCAGCTACGACCTGGAGGGAGAGGGCTACGAGGCCGCCCGGGCCATTTTTGACCGGCTGGCCCCCATCACCCCCGGCACCTCGGAGAATATCAAGGCCTATCCCGGCCTCTACGAGGTCAGGGCCAGCTATGCCCCCTGCGTGTATATCGAGACGGAGTTCCACGATACCCCGGAGGGTGCGGCCTGGATCACGGAGAACACCCTGGCCATTGCAGAGGCCATCTGCCGGGGCATCTGCGACCACTACGGCATCGAGTATGTGGCAGAGGCGGCAGAGGAGGAAGAAAAGGAGGAGAAACGTCCTATGGAGGGCAAGCGCTATCAGAGCCTGGAGGAGCTTCCCCAGTGGGCAAGAGCCGAGACCCAGGAGCTGCTGGATCTGGGCGCCCTGAAGGGCAACGAAAAGGGGCTGGATCTCACGGAGGATATGCTCCGCTGCCTGATCATCAGTCTGCGCAGCACAAAGGCCCTGCTGCAGGGCTGACAAGCCGAACAAAGGCCCTGCTGCAGGGCTGACAAGCCGAACAAAGGCCCTGCTGCAGGGCTGACAAGCCGCCCCAAAGCCCCTGCTGCAGGGCTGACAAGCCGCCCCAAAGCCCCCGGGACACCCGGATCCGGGTGTCCCGCCCGGCAGAAAGGGAACCTTGCCGGTCTGTTTTTAAACGAATAACTAAGGGCCAAAAACGAAAAACGGAGGTGTGCCTCCGGCACGGATTTGGATTATAGATTCCGTCAAACAGAAATCTGCCGAACCGTTTGCTGCACCAAAGACCCCCTTGTTAAAGGGGGTCGGATCGCCTTTTTAGGCGATCCGGGGG
>JAFQCY010000064.1 GCA_017399355.1 Oscillospiraceae bacterium | reverse complement strand
GGTGCGCCCCTACGGTTTCTAACAATACTACGCAGCTAAATTCCCGTTTACAGCCGGATACATTCGGTCTCCGTTGCGGTGTTTGGAGAATTGTGCTATAATCTGATTTAAGGGGGGATTTGTGTGAAAGTGACGATGAAGGATGTTGCCAGGGCGGCTGGGGTATCCCTGTCTACGGTGTCCAAGGTGGTCAATGGCCACTACAGCATCTCCGAGGAGACGGCGACTCATGTGAAAAGGATCATGGAGGAGCTCCACTATTACCCCAATGCCCGGGCCCAGAATTTTGCCACGGGAAAAACGAAAGAAGTGATCTTATTAGCAGGGATGGAGGCCAATACCGCCTTTCATAACCCCCATATGTTTGAGATCATCGCCGGGCTGGAGGAGGCCTTGAGGCGAAAGGACTACCGCCTGGTGCTTCGGGGAACGGACTCCACCGAGGCCTGCGGTGTGGCGGAGGAGATCATCTCCCGGCAGAGTGCGGATGCCATTGCGGTACATGTGGGGATCATGTCCCATCCCCTTTCCGCACTTTTGACCAAGACACAGTTTCCCCATATCGTCCTGGGTATGCCCAACTTCAGCAGCCAGGTCTGCTGGATCGATAATAACAATACCTATTCCGGCACTATGGCGGCCGCCTTCCTGCTCTCCAAGGGCTACCGTAGGATCGCCTTTCTCGGCGGCCTCTATTACGACCTGGGCTCTGCCCACCGCCTGGAGGGGGTGAAGCAGGGGCTGAAAAACGGCGGCAGCCACCTGCCGGATCAGTACATCTGGCTGGGAGAATCCACCCGAGCCGATGGCTACCGCATGACCTGCAATCTCCTGGAGCAGCGGCCCCATCCCGATGCCATTGTCTGCGCCAATAACTATATTGCCCTGGGCTGCGTGGATGCTCTGAAGGACAGGAGGATCCGTATCCCGGAGGACATGGGTGTTGTGACCTTTGACGATTATCCCTTTTCGCAGATCATCGAGCCGCCTTTGACCGTGGTGGATATCCATGTCCGAAGCATGGGAGCCCAGGCGGCCAAGCACCTGCTGGATATCATCCGTCATCCCAATATGCAGATCCAGACCTATGTGACCACCTCCAATGTGATCGAGCGCAGCTCGACCCGAAGCCGGGAATTGGGAAAAGGCTAAAGATTCCCTTAAGATCCCAACTTTCTCTTGCAAAAAGTCTTGTCTTATGCTATAATGAGCGCCACAATTATGGAATAAGTGAGAAACTAAAATGGATTTTTTCAGCACCCATGCCGGAGAGGCCATCATCACATTTTTGATATCCATGGTGCCCGTTATTGAGCTTCGTGGTGCCATCCCCTATGCCTATGCCAACGGTGTTGCACCCTGGCTGGCCTTTGTGCTGTCTGTAGCCGGCAATATGCTGCCCGTGCCCTTTATTCTGCTCTTCATCCGCAAGATCTTTGCCTGGATGAAGAAGTATCCCCGTCTGGGCAAGATCGCCTATAAATTGGAGAACCGTGCAAAGAATAAGAGCAGCGGCGTACGGAAGTCCGAGATCATCGGCCTGTGCATCCTGGTGGCCATCCCCCTGCCCGGCACCGGCGCCTGGACGGGCGCACTGGTGGCCGCCCTTATGGAGATGCGCATGAAGCGAGCCCTCCCCACCATCTTCCTGGGCGTGCTCATCGCCGGTATTGCCGTGACCCTGGTAGTCTCCCTGGGCATCGAAGCTTTAAGCTGGATGGCAGGATAGTCTGTCTTTTTGTCCTGCGGAGTCCTTCTCTCCGCAGGATTTTCTATATTCAGGAGGTAATTCTTATGAAGCGACAGGATTATATCAGCTGGGACGAGTATTTTATGGGTGTTGCCCTCCTGGCGGCACGCCGCAGCAAGGACCCCAGCACCCAGGTGGGGGCCTGCATCGTCTCCCCGGAGAAGATCATCATCTCCACGGGCTACAACGGTCTGCCCAATGGCTGCAGCGATGACGAGTATCCCTGGGGCAGAGAAGGGGAGGAGACCAAGTATCCCTATGTGGTTCATGCGGAGCTCAATGCTAACTTGAATGCCGGAGGCCGTGTGCTGCGGGGGGCTACCCTGTATGTGGCGCTGTTTCCCTGTAACGAGTGCGCCAAGGCCATCATCCAGAGCGGCATCAAGGAGGTCATCTACCTCTCGGATAAATATGCCGCCACCGATGTGGTCAGGGCCTCCAAGCGGATGCTGGATTCCGGCGGTGTGCAGTATCATCAGCTGAAGCCCACGCTCACGACCCTGACTTTGGACTATCGGGTAGAGGAATGAGCATCCAGTATCTGCCCAGCCCCCTGGGCCTCCTGCGCCTGAGCGCCCAAGGGGGAAAATTACGGGAGATCGCCGTGGTTACAGAGCAGGGCTTGGAAAGTCCCGACGAGACCACCAAAAAAACCGCAGTCCAGCTGGAGGAATATTTCGCCGGAAAACGGAGAGAATTTACCGTAGAGCTTGCTCCGATGGGAACGGCCTTTCAGCAGCAGGTCTGGGCCGCTCTTAGGCGCATTCCCTATGGCAAAGTCACCACCTACGGCGCTCTGGCAGCGGCCATGGGGCAGCCAAGGGCCTGCCGTGCCGTGGCCAATGCGGTGGGGAAGAACCCGGTTCTGATCCTCCAGCCCTGCCACCGGGTGGTGGCCTCGGGCGGCATCGGCGGCTTTACCGGCGGCATCCATCTGAAACGCAGACTTTTGACCGTAGAATCCATAGAAATTGCGGAAAAAACTCCATTTTCGGAAAAATTTCTCTTTACTTTTGGCTGACTTTGTGTTACCATAGTACGGCTGACGCCTGTCAGTAAAAGATCCGCATGCTCAGTTCCGGGATACCGCTGAAATTCAGCACTCCGCCATCCCCAACTTAGCTGTAGGACAATATTTTTGAAAGGTGGAAATAACCATGATCCTGAAGGAAAAGAAGCAAGCTATCATTGCCGAGCACGCTACCCATGAGGGCGATACCGGTTCTCCCGAAGTCCAGATCGCGATCCTGACTGCCCGTATCAACGAGCTGACCGAGCACCTGCGTGAGCACAAGCACGACAACCACTCCCGTCGTGGCCTGCTGATGATGGTCGGTAAGCGCCGCAGCCTGCTGGACTACCTGGCAAAGAAGGACATCAACCGCTATCGTGCGATCATCGCCAAGCTGGGCATCCGTAAGTAATTGTATTTTTATGGGCGGCCCATATGGGTCGCCCATCTTTTCCGCCAAGTCCGTTCACCCGTGGGAGAGCAGTTTAGCAGTTGAAAGCGTGTCCGAGCCATCGGCTGCGGTTTCAAGTGCTAAACCTCCCACAAACCATATCATTTCAATAGGAGGTTTCTTATGATCACCAGAAAGCAGTACCCCAATCATCATGTGTTCGAGACCGTCATCGGCGGCCGTCCCTTCACAGTCGAGACCGGTAAGGTCGCAGAGCTGGCCAATGCAGAGTGCATCTGCCGCTACGGCGATACCACCGTCCTGACCACTGTCACCTGCTCCCCCGACCCCAAGGCCGGCATCGACTACTTCCCCCTGACCATCGAGTTCGAGGAGAGAATGTACTCCGTGGGCCGCATCCCCGGCAGCTTCAATCGCCGTGAGGGCAAGCCCTCCGAGCGTGGCATCCTCAATAGCCGCATCATCGACCGCCCCATGCGCCCCCTCTTTGATGACGAGCTGAGAAACGATGTTGTCGTCACCTGCACCGTCCTTGCCAATGACTACGAGAACCCCGTAGAGATCGTCGCCTCCCTGGGCGCTTCCATCTCCATCGCCTCCTCCGACGTGCCCTGGAACGGCCCCGTTGCCACCACCAACGTCTGCCATCTGGACGGCGAGTATATCATCAACCCCTCTGCCGATCAGCGCAATGCCTCTGACTGCTTCGTCTGCATCGCCTCCACCTTCGAGAAGGTGGTCATGATCGAGACCGAGGCCAAGGAAGCTCCCGAGGCCGTTGTTCTGGAGTCCATCCGCATTGCCCACGAGACCAATATGGAAGTGGTCAAGTTCATCAATACCATCGTTGACACCATCGGCAAGCCCAAGTTCACCTTTGAGAAGGCCGCTGTCAACCACGACCTGCTGGACGAGCTGGTAGAGTACGGCCTGGGCCAGATCGAGTATGCCCTGGATACCGACGACAAGAACATCCGTGAAGAGCGCCTGACCGCTGCCCGCCGTGACTTCGCCGAGAAGTTCAGCGAGAAGTACGAGGACTTCGACCTCCATATCGATGTCTGCCTGTACAAGATGCAGAAGAAGGTCGTCAAGAAGTGGCTCCTGGCCGGCAAGCGCGTTGACGGCCGTGGCATGGATCAGATCCGCGCTCTGGATGCAGAGGTCGGTCTGCTGCCCCGCGTACATGGTTCCGGCCTGTTCACCCGTGGCCAGACGCAGGTCCTCTCCATCTGCACTCTGAACACCCTGTCCGCTGCTCAGAAGCTGGATACCATCTATCCCGAAGAGACCAAGCGCTATATCCACCACTACAACTTCCCCAGCTACTCTGTAGGCGAGACCCGTCCTTCCAGAGGCCCCGGCCGTCGCGAGATCGGTCACGGTGCACTGGCTGAGAAAGCTCTGGTTCCCGTACTGCCCTCCGTCGAGGAGTTCCCTTACTCCATCC